>DAOPJF010000064.1:0-10210 GCA_035399525.1 Candidatus Krumholzibacteriia bacterium
GGCCTCGACCTCGGCGGCATGGAGGTTCAGCTGCTGGTACTGCCGCAGGATGTCGAAGCTGCGCCCACCGGTGCACTTGCCCCGCCCCCGGGCCGCCAGGCTGTCGGCCAGGGCGGCCTCGCCGCAGGCCCGGGCCACGTCCGCCAGCAGGTAGTCCACGGCCGCGTCGTCGGGCCTGGCGCGGCCCGCCTCCTCGAGCAGGGCCCGCGCACGGCCCAGCAAGCGGGGCCGGTTGGTCGACCAGTCCCCGGTGTCGGCGGCCGGCCCCTGGTGCGGCAGCAGCGCCGGGTCGCCCTGCCCCGCCAGCAGGTACAGCTGGCCGAGGGTCAGCAGCACCAGCGGGTGGCGCCCTGTCTCGGCCATGGTGATCTCGAGTTCGGCCATGCCGTCGGAGCCCGAGCCGCCGCGGAAGGCCATCGAGCAGAAACCCAGCTCGCGCTCGACCGCCGCCGGCACCGGGGCCTCGGCCCCGCAGCGCGCCAGGCGATGCCCGCGCCACTCGCCGTCCGGTACGGGCGTCTCGTGGAGTTCGTCGCGCGACGGCGGCGGTGCCGGCGCGGCGGATTCGGTTCGCACCACCGGCGCCGGGGCGCAGGCGGCCGCGGCCAACAGGGCGGCCGGCGCCGCCCAGCGCAACATCCGGGACCTGGTCATGGGCCCTTCTGCTCCTTCAGGCTCGGGTCCAGGCGCAGGACGTTCTGCCACTCCGCCTCGGCGTCACGGTCGCGCCCCAGCTTCAGCAGCAGGACGACGCGGTTGTTGCGGTACACGGCGCTGTCCGGCTCCAGGGCGATGGCCCGGTCGGCGGCTTTCAGGCCGGCCGCCGGCTGGCCGGCGTTCAGCAGGTTCAGGGCGACGCGGGCCCAGAACAGCGCGTCGCCGGCCACCGCCGGCTCGGCCGCGGGCAGGGCGTCGGCGTAGCGGAGCGAACGGGGGGCCGGCCCGCCCAACCGGCCCTCGGCCTCGACCCAGGCCAGGTGATCGGCCCGGTCCCACGCCTGCCGATCCTCCCCATCGAGCCGCGCCAGCAGAGCGCTGTCCCGGCCCGCCTCCCGCAGCGCCTGAAGCAGGCGGCGGCGGTCGTCCGGCTCTCCACCCAGGTCCATGACCCGTTCGAGTGCGGGGATGGAGCGCGCCGGCTGGCCGGCCTGGAGCCAGGCGTAGCCCAGCCCCCGTTCCGCGTCCACGCATCCGCCGCACAGCGCCGCGGCGACGGCGAACTCGGCGGCGGCCCGCTCCCACTGGTGGAACTGCACCAGGTACTGGGCGTGCTCCAGGCGCAGCACCGGGTCGGTGGGCGCCAGTTCGGCTGCCTGCGCGTACTCGGCCAGGGCCCGGCCCTTGCGGTCGAGACGGGCCAGCGCGAGCGCCAGGTTGCGGTGGGGCCCAGCCTCCAGGGGCCTCCGGCCGACGGTGGCCTCGAGCAGCGGCAGCGCCTCCAGAGGACGCTCGGCCCCCAGCAGCGCCAGGCCGCGGCGATCCGCCACCTGCCAGCCGAAGGCGGGATCCGCCGACCAGTCCCGGTCCAGCGCGGCAAGCTCCGCCAGGGCCTCGTCGAACCGACCGGACCGCAGCAGGCCATCGACGGCCGCGAGCCGCGCCGACACCGCCGCCCGCTCCGTGGCGTTCGGGGGCGTTGCGCCGGCCGCGGCGGCGATCAACAGTAGAAACACGAGCATCCAACGCAAGGGCCATCTCCGGGTCCGGGACCGACCGCAGTATACCCGCGGCACGACGTTGACGATACATGACAATACGTGTTATGATATACTGAGACTGCAATCTTGAATCACCGGAGTGTCCCGTTGCCCCGACGCCCGACTCCCCCTCGCCTGCGTCGCGCCAGCACCCGGCGGACCGTCGTGTCCCTGGCGTGCGGCCTGTTGCTGTCGGTCGCCCTGGGCGCCGGTCCGGCCGCGGCGCTCGTGCGCTTCGACTTCGAGACCGCGTACTACGTGCATCACGGCCGGCAGGTGTGGGACTTCAGCGTCACCCGCGTCGACTCGACCTACCACATCTTCTACCACAGCATCTTCGAGACGACGCCCCACGCGTCGTATGCCGACACCATCTGGCATGCGACGGGACGCGACCTGGCGCACTGGGACGCACCGGTGCCGATCCTCTTCAGCCGCACCGGGGCGTGGGACACGACGGCGATCTGGGCGCCGGACATCTTCCGCGACGAGGCCAACGACCGCTGGGGCCTGGCCTACACCGGGGCGGACCTCGCCGCGAACCAGCGCATGGGCATGGCGTTCTCCAGCGACCTGGTGACCTGGACGCCGGCGGCGAACCCCGTGCTCGAACCCGACACGCTGCAGTACGCCTGGAAGCCGGACGGGGCCTGGTCGGACTTCCGCGACCCCTTCGTGTGGCAGGAGGGCGCACAGTGGAACCTGCTGCTGACGGCGAAGCAGGATGTCGGCGTGCTCTACCACGCCACCAGCGACGACCTGGTCCACTGGACCGACGTCGGCCCCTTCTTCCGCAACGACGGCCCCACGCCCGCGCGCGTGCTCGAGAGCTCGCAGCACCACGTGATCGACGGCGTGCACCACCTGCTGTTCGGCGAGTACAACACCGTCGGCGTCAGCCACGTGTCCGCCGCCGATCCGGCGGACCTGACCATGGCGACGCGCACCGTCATCGACCAGGGCTACGCCCCCGAGCTCGACGAGTTCGATCCCGGCGTGCGCATCTTCTCGCGCCTGGGCGTGATGCCGTCCACCGGACCGGGCGAGCTGTCGTACGTCGTGCGCTTCGACACGATGCTGGTGTCGCCCGACGGCCTGGACCTGGCGGTGTCCAAGCCGCATCCGTTGGATGCGCAATGGCAGACGCGCACCGGCACGTCGAACCTGGGCAATCCCGTGTTCGGCGACAACCCGCTGGCCCGGGGCGAGGCGCCGGTGGGCCTGGTGGGCCACGGCTACTACGGCAGCGCCGAGTACTACCAGGGTCCCCTGTCCGGCCGCGGAACACCCGGCTCGCAGCTCGGGCCCACGGCCACCGGCCTGCTCGAGAGCTACCCGTTCGTCGTCGAGGGCACGCGCATGACCCTCCTGGTGGGAGGCGGCGACGATCCCAAGAACCTGTACGTGGGCCTCGTGGACACGGCCACCGACTCGGTGCTCGTGCTGTCGACGGGCAACGGCAACCCCCACCTCGAGCCGCGCGAGTGGGACCTGCGCCCGTTCCGCGGCCTGACCTGCCGCATCCGCATCGTCGACGCCTCGACCGACATCGGCGGCTTCATCAACGTCGACGAGATCGTCGAGGTGTTCGACGCGCAGCTGGCCGAGGTCCCGGCGCCGGCGGCGCTGGCCGGGCTGCGCGCGGTGCCGAACCCGTTCAACCCCCGCACCGAGATCCGCTTCGAGCTGCCCGCCCCCTGCCGCGTCGAGGTGCGCGTGCACGACCTGCGCGGCCGGCTGGTCTGGACCGACGGCGGTACGGACCGGCCCGCCGGGTCGGCCGCGGTCGCGTGGGACGGCCGCGATCGCGGTGGGCGCGGCGTGGCCGCCGGCGCCTACATCTACCGGGTGCTGGTGGACGGACGCCCGGCCGGCGCCGGCAAGCTGAGCCTCGTGCGCTAGCCACACCGGCAGTCCCCGGTGAGGTCCGCCTTCAGCACGCCCTGCCGGCGGTCGATAATGCGGGCGCCATGCATGCCGCCACGTTCCCATCCGCCGCCGACCTCGCGCGCGAGGTCGCCAGCCTGCCGTCCGCCGCCGCGGCCATCGTGGCGCTGACGGTCGATCCCGACTGCCCGGTCGGCGAGCTCGAAGCGGCCATCGCCGCCGACGCGGCCATGACCCTGCGCCTGTTGGCGGTCGCCAACGGCGCGGCGTTCTCCCGGGGCAGGCCCGTGGGCGACGTGAAGACCGCCGTCGTGAGGCTCGGGCTCAGGCGCGTGCGCAACATCGCCCTTCTCATGGCCACCCATGACATGCTGCCCGGCGACGCGCTGCCGACGGGGTTCGACGCCGCCGGGTACCGCCGCTTCAACCTCGCGGTGGCGGCCGCCGGCCAGGCCCTGGCGCGGCTCGGGCGGACCTCGGTGCCCGAGGACGCGTGGCTGACGGGCCTGTTGCACGGCGTGGGCGTCACGGTGCTAGCGCGGCGCGAGCCCGACGCCCTTGCCCATGCCCTCGCCCTGGCCCGCGCCGAATCCCTGGGCCTGGACGCCTGCGTGCGGAGGCTGATGGGCTTCGGTCCGGCCGAAGTGGCGGCCCAGCTGATCCGCGCCTGGCACCTGCCGCCCCATCTCGCCGACGCCCTTGCGCCCGGGGCGAATCCTTCCCCGGACGCGGCCCGGCTGGCAGCCAACCTGGACGCGGCCACGGCCGTGGTGCGCGCCTCGGGGTTCGGCGACGGTGGCGACCAGGATCCAGCCCCCACTCCCGACGAGGCGGCGCAACGGGCGGGCCTGCCTCCCGACGCCTGGGATGAGCTCGCGGCGGCGATCACTGCGGACCTGGACGCCAGCGCCCGGTTCCTGGGCGCGGATCTCGGCGCCGGCGGCTTCGCCGATGCCTTGGCCTCCGCCCGCACCGAGCTCGCCCGGCTCGGCCTGGAGGGCGTCGACGAGACCATCGCGCGCGAGGAGCTCGAGCAGCAGCTGGCCCTGGCGCGCCGCATCCAGCAGCGCCTGCTGCCCCAGGACCTCGCCGGACCGCGCGGCTGGTGCGTCGCCGCGGTGAACCGGGCGGCCGACCACGTCAGCGGCGACACCTACGACCTGGTCCCGCTGCCGGGCGGAGCCACGGGGCTGGCGATCGCCGACGTGGCGGGCAAGGGCCTGCCGGCCGCGCTGCTGGCCACGAGCCTGCAGGCGACGCTGCGGGCCCTCGGCGCGATCCTGGCCGACCCCGGCGCCCTGCTGACCGCCGCCAACACCGCGCTGGCCGCCGCGACCGACGACGAGCACTTCGCCACCGTCTTCCTCGCGGCGCTCGATCCCGGCGGCCGCCGGCTGCGCTACGCCTCGGCCGGTCACCTGCCGCCCCTGCTGCTGCGGGCGGACGGGCAGGCGGTGTGGCTGATGCCGGCGGGCCTGCCCCTGGGACTGGCATCCGGCACGACCTACCCGGTCCGCGACGTGGCCATCGCCCCGGGCGACCTGCTGGTCGCGGTCACCGACGGCGTGACCGAGGCCGGGCAGGGCCAGGGATGCACGTTCGGCCGGGCCGGGCTCGAGGCTGCCGTCCGCGGGGTGCACGGCCGCGATCCCCGGGCCGTCGCGGATGCGGTGGCCGCCGCCGCATCGGCCGCCGCCGGGGGTGTCCCCGACGATGACCTCACGGTCCTGGTCCTGGCGCCGCGTCCCTGATTGCCGAAGCCCCAGCCACGGCTTAACGTTGATGGCAGTCGCGCCGCCGGAAGGAGACCCATGAAGCTCGCCCGTCCCATGTACTCGCTCGGCGAGGAGATCGCCAACGCCGTCACCCACGGTGTGGGCGCCCTGCTCGCGGTCCTCGGCCTGGTCCTGGTGGTCCTGCGCGCCGTGCATATCGGCGACGTCTGGAGCCTGGTCGCGGGCGCCGTCTACGGCTCGACCCTGATCCTGCTCTACACGGCCTCGACGCTGTACCATGCCCTGCCTCGGCCCCGCGCCAAGCGCATCTTCCAGGTCATCGACCACACGGCGATCTACCTGCTGATCGCCGGCACCTACACGCCCTTCACGCTGGTGACCCTGCGCGGCCCGTGGGGCTGGTCGGTGCTGGGCACGGTCTGGGGCCTGGCGGTGGCCGGGATCCTGTTCGAGATCCTCCTGCGGGGACGCCGCTGGCGGCGCCTGTCGCTGGTATTCTACATCGGCCTGGGCTGGATCGCGGTCGTGGCGGCCCGTCCCCTGGTGGCGGCCCTGCCCCCGGGCGGGCTGGGCCTGCTGCTGCTGGGCGGCCTGCTGTACACCGGCGGGGCAGCCTTCTACGCCTGGCGGCGCCTGCCCTGGAACCACGCCATCTGGCACGTTTTCGTGCTGGGGGGCAGCCTCGCCCACTTCGTCTGCGTCTATCGCTACGTGGTGGCCTGAGCGGCGGGACCAGCCGCGCCGCGGATTTTTCGCCCCGCCGGTGGGCAGTCCGCAGGCGTTGTGCTATGATTCCGGACGTATCGCGGCGCGACCGGTGCGGGGGTCCTGCTCGCCCCCGGGTACCGGCGTGCCCAGACCAGGAACACGACGAACAGGACCGGACATGACCAGCGAGATGAACGAGAACGGCAGCGTGAACCCGACCCCCGCCGACCCCAACGACGAGACCTCCGACCTGGACCGCGCCGAGTTCGAGGCCATGCTCGACGCCCAGGACGCCGGCCACGCCGGCGGCGCCGAGCCGAAGCACGGCCAGGCCGTCACCGGCACCATCGTGCAGATCGGCGACCAGGACGCCTTCGTGGACTGCGGCTTCCGCACCGAGCTGCCCCTGGCGGTGGCCGAGCTGCGGGACGCCGACGGCAAGCTGACCCACGCCATCGGCGACAAGGTCGAGGCCCACGTGCAGAAGGCCGGCGACGGCTTCAAGCTCACCCGCGCGATCAACCTCAAGGAGGCCGGCCGCAAGGCCCTGGCGGACGCCTGGACCAACGGCACCCCCGTGCGCGGCAAGGTCGGCGACACCAACAAGGGCGGCTTCTCGGTCGACCTCGGCGGCGTGCGCGCCTTCTGCCCGTTCAGCCAGATCGACCTGCGGCGCGCCGACGATCCCACCGTGTTCGTCGGGCGCGAGTTCGAGTTCAGGATCCTGGAATTCGCCGAGGAAGGAAAGAACATCGTCGTCTCGCGCCGCGCCCTGCTGCAGGTGCGCCGCGATTCGGCCGCGACCGAGACGCGCTCGACGCTGAAGCTGGGCGACGTGCGCGAAGGCACGGTCACGCGGCTGGTCCCGTTCGGCGCGTTCATCGACATCGGCGGCGTCGAGGGCCTGGTCCACATCTCGCAGATCTCGCACCAGCGCATCAGCCACCCGGGCGACCTGCTCAAGGAAGGCCAGGCGGTGACGGTGAAGGTGCTCGAGATGCAGAACCTCGGGCAGGGCCGCTCCGAGCGCATCAGCCTGTCCATGAAGGCCCTGGCCAGCGATCCCTGGCCGACCACGGCCTCGTCGCTGACGCCGGGCACCGACGTGGAAGGCCGGGTCACGCGCCTGGTGGACTTCGGCGTCTTCGTCGAACTCCAGCCGGGCATCGAGGGCCTGATCCACATCTCGGAGCTGGCCAACCGGCGGATCATCCATCCGCGCGAGGTGGTGAACGAGGACGAGGCGATCACCGTCCGCATCGTCGACGTCGACCTCGGCCGCCGGCGCATCTCGTTGTCGCGGCGTCAGGCCGCGGACTACGACGGCGACTAGCCGGCGCGGATCCGGAAGCAGGAAGGCCGCCGCTCCCCCGAGCGGCGGCCTTCTTCGTCCTGCGGTCGGCGGACGCCGCCATCAGCGCCGCCGCAGCTCCCCCACGGCCGCGATGATCCGGTCGGCGGCGAACTCGATCTCCTCGGGCGTCGTGCCCTTGCCCAGGCCGATGCGCAGGCTGGCCGCCGCCAGCGCCGGCTCGACGCCGAGCGCCGCCAGCACGCGCGACGGACCGCCGTCGCCGCTCGAGCAGGCCGCCCCGGTCGAGACGGCCAGGCCCGGCAGGGCCCCGATCAGCGCGCCGGCCGGCACCCCGGCGAACCCCACGTTCAGGTTGCCCGGCAGCCGCGGGGCCTCGGCGCCGTGACGCACGACACCGTCAAGCTCGCGGTTGAGCCGCAGCCACAGGCGATCGCGCAGGGCCGCGATGCGGGCCGCATCGGCGGCCAACTCGTCGCGGGCGATGCGGCAGGCCTCGCCGAACGCGGCCACGAGCGCCGTGGGGACCGTGCCGGGGCGCAGCCCGCCCTCCTGGCCGCCGCCGAAGCTGCGCGGGGCCGGCCGGGCCCGCGGGGCGCGCCGCCGCAGCCACAGGGCGCCGACGCCCTGGGGACCGCCGAGCTTGTGGGCCGAGCAGGACAGCAGGTCCACCTCCAGGCCGCGCACGTCCACGGGGATGCGCCCGACCGCCTGCGCCGCATCGGTGTGCAGCAGGACGCCGCGCGCCTTGCACCCGGCACCGATGGCCGCCAGCGGCTGGATGGTGCCGATCTCGTTCTGCGCCAGGATCACCGAGACCAACACCGTGTCCGGGCGGACGGCGGCCAGCACCGCACCGGCGTCCACCAGCCCGTCGGGGCCGCAGGCCACCGTCGTCACCTCCCAGCCCCGCGCCGCCAGGGCGGCCATGGGACCGCCCACGGCGTCGTGCTCGAGGTTGGTGGTGACCAGGTGGCGGCCGCGGGACGCCAGCGCCTCGGCCGTGCCCAGCACGGCCAGGTTGTCCGCCTCGGTGGCGCCCGACGTGAAGACGATCTCGGCGGGCTCGGCGTTCAGCAGCGCCGCCACATGGGCGCGGGCGTCCTCCACCAGCCGCCGGGCGGCCCAGCCGTAGGCATGGCCGGCGCTGGCGGGGTTGCCCCAGTGCTCGCGCTGCACGCGCTCGAGCACCCCCAGCACGCGCGCATCCGGCGGCGTGGTCGCATGGTGGTCGAGGTAGACGGGCGTGCGCACGCTCATGGGCCGCTCCGGCTGGCGACGCCTTCCGGCAGCGTCAGCGGCTGAGCTCCAGCATGCGCCGGATGGGCAACAGCGCCCGGGCCGCCACGGCCGGTTCGACGGTCAGCGACGGCGTGCGGTCGCGCATGCAAAGGTAGAGCTTCTCGAGGGTGTTCTTCTTCATGTAGGGACATTCGTTGCAGCTGCAGCTCTCGTCGGCGCCCGGCACCGGGATGAGCTCCTTGCCCGGGTTCTCCTTGCGCATCTGGTGCAGGATGCCGGCCTCGGTCGCCACGATCACCGCCGGCGCCTCGACCTTCCGGGCGTAGGCCAGGATGCCCGTGGTGCTGCCCACGTAGTCCGCGTGCTGCAGCACGGCCTCGGGGCACTCGGGATGGGCCGCCACCTTCGCCTCGGGATGCGCGGCCTTCAGCTCGACCAGCCGGCGCTCGCTGAAGGTCTCGTGGACCTCGCACGAGCCCGGCCACAGCACCAGCTCACGCCCCAGCTGCCGCGCAACCCACGACCCGAGGAAGCGGTCCGGGGCGAACACCAGCGGCTGGTCCGCCGGGAACGAGGCGACGATCTTCAGGGCGTTGCTGCTGGTGCAGATCACGTCGCTCATGGCCTTGGTGGCCGCCGAGCAGTTGATGTACGAGATCACCTTGTGCCCCGGGTGCCGGGCCAGGAACGCCGCGAACTCGTCGGGCGGACAGCCGTCGGCCAGGCTGCACCCGGCTTCCAGGTCGGGCAGCAGCACGAGCTTGTCGGGGTTGAGGATCTTCGCCGTCTCGGCCATGAAGTGCACGCCGGCGAACACGATGACCTCGGCGTCGGTCTCGGCGGCGTGCTGGGCCAGGGCCAGGCTGTCGCCGATGAAGTCGGCGGCGTCCTGGATGTCCGGCTCCTGGTAGTAGTGGGCCAGGATCACGGCGTTGAGCTCGCGCTTGAGGTCGGCGATCGCCGCGAACAGGTCCAGGCCCGGATCGATCGGGGCCGGTGGCGGGGTCTGGGCCATGCGGAAGCCTCCTCGATGATCCGCCGGGCGCCCGCCGGCGGTCGGCCGGCCGCCCGGCCGGTCCAAGGGTCAATGTTGCCCAAGGCAAGCGATTGTGCAAGCCCCGGCGGACGCAGTTCCGCATGGGGTGTGGACTTTCGGGGCCCGGGAACATAATATTCAGGGGTTGGATCAGCGGCCCTGCCTCCCGGCGGGCATGGCTTCCGGACAGCACGCCGCCCCGGTGCGGGCGCTGCGCCGGATCCCGGTGGCCGGCCGTGACCGTTTCCCCACACTGTTGAACGCGAGGACCTTACGGTGATGACGAGACTTGCGTCCCAGACGACCGGCCCCTGCCGCCGGCCGACGCTGACGGCCCGCGCCCTCCTGCCCCTGGCCCTTGTCCTGGCCGGTCTGGCCCTCGTGGCCGGCTGCGGCGGGAGCGACACCAACGTCAATTTCCCGAACCAGCCCGAGCCGCCGACGATGCCCTGGTTCTTCGACGTGTTCGGCACGGCGGCCAACAACGTGTACGTCGCCGGCGAGAGCGGCGTGATGTACCACTGGGACGGCACGGCCTGGGCGCCCGTCGACCTGGGCACGATGACCGCCGACCAGGTCGCCGGTCTCGAGC
>DAOPJF010000065.1:0-10207 GCA_035399525.1 Candidatus Krumholzibacteriia bacterium
CAGCTTGAAGCCCAGGCCCGGCATGTTCACCACGCCCATGCGCTCGACGCCCGCGGCCATGCTGAACGACTGGACCAGGGCCAGCACGACGGTCGCCAGGCGCGTGTACTGGTTGATCTTCTTGCGGCCCTCCTCGCCCTCCTTGGCCAGCTTCTCGAAGAAGGGCACCACCGCCTGCAGCAGCTGGAAGATGATCGAGGCGCTGATGTACGGCATGATGCCCAGCGCGAAGATGGTCGCGTTGCGCAGGTTGCCGCCCGAGAACATGTCGTACAGGCCCATCAGGGACCCGGTCTGCCGGTCGAAGATGCTCGCCAGCGCCGCGCGGTCGACGCCCGGCGTGGGGATGTGGCCGCCCAGCCTGTAGATGAGCAGGATGAGCGCCGTGAACAGGATCCGGCGCTTCAGCTCCGGGATCCTGAACATGTTCTGGTAGCTGCCCGTGATGTTCAAAGTGAAGCTTCCTTTGGCTCGAAAACCCAGGTGATCCTCAGTCGGTCACGGTCCCTCAGCCGGTCACGGTCACCGAGCCGCCGGCGGCCTGCACCGCCTCGACGGCGGCCTGGCTGGCCTTGGCCACGGTGATCTGCAGCGACTTCTCCACCTTGCCCCGGGCCAGGAGCTTCACCGGGCGATCCAGGTGCTTGACCAGGCCGGCCTTCGCCAGCGCCATGGTGTCCACCGTCGCCCCCGCCTCGAAGCGGGCCTCGAGGTCGTCCAGGTTCACGAGCTGGAACGACTTCTTGAAGATGTTCGTGAAGCCGCGCTTCGGCAGACGACGGTTGATGGGCATCTGGCCGCCCTCGAACCAGGCGGGGATGCCGCCGCCCGAGCGCGCCTTCTGGCCCTTGTGGCCGCGTCCGCCGGTCTTGCCCTGGCCCGAGCCCGGGCCGCGACCGCGCCGCTTCGTGTCCTTGTTCGCGCCCTTGGGCGCGCCCAGGTTGTTCAGCTTGAGCATGTCTACTTCACCTCTTCCACCGTAACGAGGTGGCGCACCTTGAACACCATGCCGCGGATGGCGGGGGTGTCGTCATGGATGACTTCGGTCTGGTTGCGCTTCAGGCCGAGGGCCCGGATCACCAGGCGGTGCTTCTCGGGCCGCCCGATCACGCTCTTGACCTGACGGATCTTCAGCTTGCCGCTACTCATGGGTCCCCGTCTCCTTCTTGTCGAAGCCCAGGACCTCGGGAACGGTCAGGCCGCGCTTGGCCGCGATCTGCTCGACCGTGCGCAGCTGGCGCAGCCCGTCCATCGTGGCCTTGACCACGTTGTTCGGGTTCCGCGAGCCGAGCTGCTTGGTCAGGATGTTCTTGACGCCCGCGGCCTCGAGGATCGCGCGCACGCCGCCGGCGGCGATGACGCCCGTACCGGGGCTGGCCGGCTTGAGCAGCACGCGGCTGGCGCCGAAGCGGCCGATGACCTCGTAGGGGATCGTGTCGCCGAGCATGGGCACGGTGATCTGCGCCGCGCGGGCGCCTTCGCCGCCCTTGCGGATGGCGTCGGCGATCTCGTTCGCCTTGCCCATCGACACGCCGACCTTGCCCTTGCCGTCGCCGACGGCCACGATGGCGCTGAAGCTGAAGCGCCGGCCGCCCTTGACCACCTTGGCCACGCGGTTGATGTTGATCACGTTCTCGTGCATGTCGCTGGCGGCCTCGCGCGGCTCGCGCGAGTCACGCCCGCCGCGCCCGCCGGGACCGCCGGGACCGCGGTTGTCGCCGCTGCGCCCGCCGCGACCGCCGGGACCACCCGGACCACGGCCGTCGCCCGGTCCGCGCCCGCGCCCGCGGCCGCCCGGGCCGCCCTGGTTGCTGTTCGTGAAATCCGCCATCTGCCTGTCTCCCGTTTCCACCGGCGCGCAGCCGGTCAGGTCCTAGACTTCGATTCCGCCGTCCCTGAGCCCGCGGGCCAGGGCTGCGACGCGCCCGTGGTAGAGGTAACCGTTGCGGTCGAAGACCATCGCGGTGATCCCCTTGTCCTTCGCGATCCCGGCCAGGGTGCGGCCCACCGTGTAGGCCAGCGCGCACTTGCCGGCGATGCCCTCGGGGATCTCGCACTCGGCGCGCTTGTTCCCGTCGCACGACAGGAGCGTCCGACCCTGGTCGTCGTCGACCACCTGGGCGTAGATGTTCTTGTGGCTGCGGAACACCGAGACGCGGGGGCGCTCGGCCGTACCGTGCAGGTGCTTGCGCACGCGGATCTTCCGCTTCAGCCGCGCATCACGCCGCTTCTTGCTCACACTGATCATTGCTCGTCACCTCCCGGCCAACGGCCTGGCTACTTGCCCGCCGCCTTGCCGGCCTTGCGGATGATCTCTTCGCCCTCGTAACGGATACCCTTGCCCTTGTAGGGCTCGGGCTTGCGGAACGCGCGGATCTCGGCCGCGATCTGGCCGACCCGCTGCTTGTCCACGCCCTCGACCACGATGTGCGTGTTGTCGGGGCACGTGATCCTGATGTCCGCCGGGATCGGGTACTCGAGCGGGTGGCTGAACTGCAGCTGCAGGTCCAGCACGCTGCCCTTGACCGCCGCACGGTAGCCGACGCCGACGATCTCGAGCTTCTTGACGAAGCCGGTCGTCACGCCGGTGACCTGGTTGGCGATCAGGGCCCGCACGAGGCCGTGGCGGGCCTTCGTCTGCTTGTTGTCGTCCGGACGGCGGACGTGCAGCTTGCCCTCGGCGACCTCGTAGGTCAGCCCGGCCGGGATATGCTGCCGGTGTTCGCCCTTCGGCCCCTTGACCACCGAGGTGTTGCCCTCGACGGTGACAGTGACACCGTTCGGCAGGGGAATCGGGTTGTTGCCAATGCGCGACATCGTTCTGCTCCTCGCGGTATTCCGGTCCCGGGGGACCTGCTTACCAGACCTCGCAGAGCACTTCGCCGCCGATGCCACGCATCCGGCACTGGTGCCCCGTCAGGATCCCCTGGTTGGTGGACAGGATGCTGATCCCGTAGCCGCCGCAGACCTTCGGGATGTTGTCCTTGCCGGCGAACACGCGCCGACCCGGGCGGCTGACCCGGCGGATCCCCTCGATCACGCCGACCCGGCGGCCGTCCCGGGAGTAGTACTTCAGGAACAGCCGCAGGGTGCCCTGGGGGTTGTCCTGGATGACATCGAACTTCTCAACGTAACCCTGCTTGACCAGCAGCTCGGCCATGGCCCTCTTCTGGTTCGAAGCCGGGATCTCGACCCTGCGATGGCCCGCCGTCGTGGCGTTCCGGATGCGGGTCAGCATATCCGCGATGGGATCGGTCATGCTCATTGCATTCGCTCCTGTCTCGCTCTACCAGCTCGCCTTGGTGACACCCGGAATGTCGCCGTTGAGGGCGAGCTCACGGAAACACAGACGGCAGATGCCGAACTTGCGGATGAAGGCGCGCGGCCGGCCGCAGCGGCGGCAACGGTTGTAGGCCCGCACCTTGAACTTGGGCTTCCGCTGGGCCTTGGCGATCAAAGACTTCCTGGCCAAGATTCACTCCTCCTTATCGCCGGAACGGCATGCCGAGCAGCTTGAGCATCTCCCGGCCTTCCTCGTCGTTCGTCGCCGTGGTGACGATGGTGATGTTCATGCCCCGGTGCTCATCGACCTTGTCGTAGTCGATCTCCGGGAAGATCAGCTGGTCCTTCAGGCCCAGCGTATAGTCGCCCGAACCGCTCAGGCGGGCCGGCACGCCGCGGAAGTCGCGGATGCGCGGCAGCGCCACGTTGATGAACCGGTCCAGGAACTCCCACATCATCCGGTCACGCAGGGTCACGGCGGCGCCGATGTTCATGCCCTCGCGGATCTTGAAGTTCGAGATGGACTTGCGGGCCCTGGTCTTGACGGCCTTCTGGCCCGTGATCGTCTCGAGGTCCGCCAGGGCGAACTCGAGCAGCTTCGGGTTCGTGGGCGCCCGGCCCAGGCCCATGTTGATCACGACCTTGACGGGCTTCGGGATCTGCATCGGGCTCGTGTAGGCGAACTTCGCCTGCAGGGCGGGGACCACCTCGCCCTCGTACTTGGCCCTCATGTTGGGCTTCGCGGCAGCAGCCATTGTTCCATTTCCTCCTGGCGGACGCGCCTTAGTCGTTCAGCATCTCGCCGCTCTTCTTGCTCACGCGAGCGCGGCTGCCGTCGGACAGGATTTCCTTGCCGATGCGGGTCGGCTTGCCCGAGTTCGGGCAGACCAGCATCACGTTCGAAGCGTTGATCGGGCCTTCCTTCTCGATGATGCCGCCCTGCGGAACCTCGCGCGAGGCCTTCGTGTGGCGCTTGATCAGGTTGACCTTCTCCACGATGATGCGGCCCGAGTCGGGGAAGACCTTGAGGACCTTGCCCTCCTTGCCCTTGTCGTTGCCGGTCATCACGCGGACCGTGTCGTTCTTCTTGATCCGCATTACAGGACCTCCGGAGCCAGCGAGACGATCTTCATGAACTTCTTGTCGCGCAGCTCGCGCGCCACGGGCCCGAAGATGCGCGTGCCGACCGGGTTGCCGTCGGCCTCGGTGATGATCACCGCGGCATTGTCGCTGAAGCGGATGTACGACCCGTCCTTGCGGCCGATCTCCTTGCGGGTGCGGACCACCACGCACTTGACGACCTGGCCCTTCTTGACGTTCCCGTTGGGAATGGCCGACTTGACCGAGGCGACGATGATGTCGCCGACCCGGGCGTAGCGCCGCTTGCTGCCGCCCAGGATGCGGAAGCACTGGACGATCTTGGCGCCCGAGTTGTCCGCAACCGTGAGTCTCGTGTATTCCTGAATCATTGCACCATTCCTCCGGACCTACTTGGCCCGCTCGAGAATCTCCGCGACCCGCCAGCGCTTGGTCTTGGAGAGGGGACGGGTCGCCATGACCTTCACGATGTCGCCGACCTTGCACTCGTTGGCCTCGTCGTGCGCGACGAGCTTGGCCGTGCGGGTGATGATCCGCTTGTAGAGCGGGTGCGGGAAGCGGCGGCTCACCTTGATGACAACCGTCTGGTTCATCTTGTCGGAGACCACTTCGCCGATACGCACGGCTCGCAGGTTTCTCTCGGTATTGGACATCTTCTCTCTACTCCCTGGCGCCGGCGTCGTCCGCCGGCGGGCCGTGCGGTCGCCTAGAGGGCGGCCCTCTTCTGGTTGATCACCGTCTTGACAACCGCGATCTCCCGGCGCAGCACGCGCACCTGGAGCGGGTTGTCGAGCTGGCGCATCTTGAGCCGGATCTTCAGGTTCATCAGCTCCTCGGCCTTCTCCTTCTCGAGGCTCACCAGCTCCTCGAGGGGAAGGTCGCGCAGATCATGGGCTTTCTTCATCGCTCTACTCTCCCTGACGGCTGATGATGCGCGTCTTGAACGGCAGCTTCGCGGCGCCGAGGCCGAGGGCCGTCTTGGCCGTGGCGTGGTCCACGCCGTTGATCTCGAACAGGATCCGACCCGGCTTGACCACGGCGACCCAGTACTCCGGGTTGCCCTTGCCCTTGCCCATGCGGGTCTCGGCCGGCTTCAGGGTGATGGGCTTGTCGGGGAACACCCGGATCCACACCTGGCCCACGCGCTTCATGCGGCGGGTGATGGCGACTCGGGTGGCCTCGAGCTGGCGGCTGGAGATCCAGCCGTTGTCGACGGCCTGCAGGCCGTAGTCACCGAAGGCGATGGTCGAGCCGCGCCAGGCCACGCCCTTGCGGCGGCCCTTCATCATCTTCCGGAACTTGGTGCGCTTCGGCATCAACATGGTTCTGTCGTCCTCTTCTTGCGGCCGGCGCCGTGGCGCCCGGCCTGGATCCTACCGGAGCGGACTAGGCCCGCTGCTCGACAACCTGCTTGCGCTGCTGCTCCTTGAACTCGGCCGGGAAGACCTCGCCCTTGCAGATCCACACCTTCACGCCGATGGCGCCGTAGGGGGTGCGGGCGGTGGCCGTGCCGTAGTCGATGTCCGCGCGCAGCGTGTGCAGCGGCACCGAGCCGTCCTTGTAGGCCTCGACGCGGGCGATCTCGGCGCCGCCCAGGCGGCCGGCGCAGCGGATCTTGATGCCCTTGGCGCCCATGCGCATGGCCGTGGCGATCGACTTCTTCATCGCGCGACGGAAGGAGACGCGACCCTCGAGCTGCACGGCGATGTGGTCGGCGACCAGCATGGCGCTCAGCTCCGGCTTCTTGACCTCTTCGACGTCCAGCTTGACGTTTTTGCCGATCATCTTCTGCAGCTCGGCGCGCAGCTGGTCCGCCTTCTGGCCCTTCTTGCCGATCACCACGCCCGGACGGCTGGTGGCGATGATGATGTTGACCTTCTCGCGGAAGCGCTTGATCTTCACCGACTCGACGCCGGAATTGCCGACGCGGGCCAGGATGTACTTGCGCAGCAGCAGGTCCTCGTTCAGCCAGTCCGCGTAGTGCTTGTCGGTGAACCAGCTGGCGTTCCAGTCCTTGATGATGCCCAGCCGGAACCCGATCGGATGCGTTTTCTGACCCATGGTCTTCCTTCCTTTGCCGCCGGGGCGCACCCCCGATCGGCGTCAATCCCGAAGCGGCCCGCGGGCCGCGCTCGCCTGCACCGGGGCCTAGGCCCGCTCGCTGACGGTGACCTCGATATGGGCGGTCCGCTTGTTGATGCGGTACGCGCGGCCCTGCGACCGGGGGCGGATCCGCTTCATCGTCGGGCCTTCGTTCACCAGGACTTCCTTCACCAGGAGGCCCGTGTTCTGGATCCTGGCCTCGTTCTCGCTGCGATCGCGGACGTTCGCGGCGGCGGACAGGACGGCCTTGCGCAGGTAGTGCGAGGCCTTCTGAGGCGACAGGGCCAGGATGCCCAGGGCCTCGTCGACGCTCTTGCCCCGGATCAGGTCCGCCACCAGGCGGGCCTTGCGCGGCGAGAGTCGGATGTGACGGGAGACGGCGCGTGCCTCCATCTCGGCAACCTCCAGCTTTCTACTTCTTCTTCTTGCTGGTGTGGCCGCGGTACGTCCGCGTCGGCGCGAACTCGCCGAGCTTGTGGCCAACCATGTTCTCCTGCACGTAGACGGGCACGAACTGCTTGCCGTTGTGCACGGCGATCGTGTGCCCCAGGAACTCGGGCACGACCGTCGAACGCCGCGACCACGTCTTGACGACCCGCTTGTCGCCCGTGCTGTTCAGGCTCTCGACCTTGCCCAGCAGCGATTCCTCGACGAACGGGCCCTTCTTGATGCTTCTCGCCATGTTCCAGCTTCCTCCGTTGCGGCCGCCGCCGGGGCGGCCACCCTGAACTACTTGCCCTTGCGGCGACGCACGATGAAGGCGTCCGACGGCTTCTTCTTGCGGGTCTTGGCGCCCTTGGTGGGCTTGCCCCAGGGGGTCACCGGGTGGCGACCGCCGCTGGTGCGGCCCTCGCCGCCGCCGTGCGGGTGGTCGACCGGGTTCATGGCGACGCCGCGCACGGTCGGGCGGATGCCCAGCCAGCGCGAGCGGCCGGCCTTGCCGCTGACCACGTTCTCGTGCTCGGCGTTGCCGACCTCGCCGATCGTGGCCATGCAGCGCTTGTGCACCATGCGGACCTCGCCGCTGGGGATGCGCAGCGTGACGTACTCGCCTTCCTTCGCCATCACCTGGGCGAACGAGCCGGCGCTGCGGGCCATCTGGCCGCCGCGGCCGATCGTCAGCTCGATGTTGTGCACCAGCGTGCCCAGCGGGATGCGCTCCAGGGGCAGGGCGTTGCCGGTGTTGAACGCGGCGGTCTCGCCCGACACGACGGTCTGCCCCACCTCGAGGCCCTTGGGCCAGATGATGTAGCGCTTCTCGCCGTCCAGGTAGTGCAGCAGGGCGATGCGCGCGCTGCGGTTGGGATCGTACTCGATGCTGAAGACCTTGGCGGGCACGTCGTGCTTGTTCCGCTTGAAGTCGATCTTCCGGTAGCGGCGCTTGTGGCCGCCGCCCTGGTGGCGCACCGTGATGCGACCGTTGTTGTTGCGGCCGCCGGTCTTGCGCAGCGGCTCCAGCAGCGACTTCTCGGGCTCGCTGCGGGTGATCTCGCTGAAATCCGCGACCGTCCGGAACCGCTGGGTCGGCGTCACGGGCTTGAGCTTCCTGATTGCCATTCCGTTCTCTCCCTTGCCGGTCCGCCTCCGGGGCGGCTCTCGGGCGTCTTTGCAGCGCGCCGCCCCGCGGGGCCGGCGGCTATACCTGACGGATCGCTAGCCGATCTCGAACAGATCGATGGTCTCGCCCTCGGCGAGGGTGACGACCGCCTTCTTCCAGTCCGCGCGCTTGCCCTCGTGACGGCCCATGCGCTTGATCTTGCCCCGGTAGTTCATGGTCCGCACCTGCGTGACCTTGACGCCGAAGAACTGCTCGACCGCGCTCTTGACCTCGAGCTTGTTCGCCTCGGGGGCGACCTCGAACGAGTACTGGTTGTACTTCTCGCGGTTGATGGCGCCCTGCTCGGTGATCAGGGGCCGCACGATGACTTTGGTCAGGTCCTTCATGCGAACGCCTCCTCGGCACCGGCCAGGGCGGCGCGGGTGAAGACCAGGTTGTCGGCCCACAGGATCGTGTAGGCATTGAGCTCGTTCGAGCGCAGCACCCGCACGCCCTTGATGTTGCGGGCCGACCTGTAGAGCGTGTCCCCGCCGGCGGGCAGCACGACCAGCGTGTGCCGGCCCGGCAGGTTCATGGCCTTGAGCATGCCCGCCACGGCCTTGGTCTGCGGGGCGGCCAGCTCGAAGTCCTCGACCACGTTCACGCGCTCGGCGTTGGCGCGGTCGCTCAGGGCGCTCTTGAGGGCCAGCCGCTTGATCTTGCGGGGCAGGTTGTAGCTGTAGTCACGCGGATGCGGCCCGAAGGCGACGCCGCCACCCACGCGGGTGGGGCTGCCCGCCGAACCGGCGCGCGCGCGGCCGGTGCCCTTCTGGCGGAAGAGCTTGGCCGTCGAGTAGGCCACCTCGGCCCTGGTCTGCGTATCGTGCGTGCCCTGGCGCTGGTTGGCCAGGTAGCAGCGCACGGCCTCGTACAGGGCCTGACGGTGCACGGGCTGCGCGAACAGGTTCGACGGCAGATCGACCGTCCCCTGCTGCTGCCCGGCCCCGTTGAAAAGCTTCGCCGTTGCCATGTCCTAACCTCGTTCCTTTCCGGTCCGCTACCGGCTGGGCCGGATGAAAACGATACCGTTCTTGTGGCCCGGGACACTGCCGCGCACCAGGATCAGGTTCCGCTCCTGGTCGACGGCGATGACCTTCAGGTTCCGCTTCGTCTCGCGCTTGTTGCCCAGGTGGCCAGCCATCGGCTTGCCGGGCAGCACGCGGCCGGGCTCGGTGTGCATGCCGATCGAGCCGGACATGCGCACGTTCTTCGAGCCGTGCGCGGCGGGACCGCGGCCGTGGCCGTGACGCTTGATGTTGCCGGCGAAGCCGCGGCCCTTGGTGGTGCCGGTCACGTCGACCGTCGCCACCTCGGACAGCACGCCCACGCCCACGGTATCACCGAGCTTGTAGCCGTGGTCGCCGTCGAGACGGAACTCGACGAGGGTCCGCAGAGGGTCGGTTCCGGCCTTGCGGAAGTGCCCCTGCATCGGCAGGGGCGTGTTCTTGGGCTTCTTGGCGCCGAAGCCGATCTGGACGGCGGTGTAGCCGTCGCTCTTCTCGGTCCGCACCTGCGTAACGACGCAGGGACCAGCCTCGATCACGGTGACGGGCACGCTGCGTCCGTCCTCCATGAACCGGCGGGTCATGCCGAGCTTCTTGCCGATCAGTCCGATCATCTTCTTCGCTCCCTTATCAGACCTTGATCTCGACGTCGACGCTGGCCGGGAGGGTCAGCTTCTTCAGGAACTCGGTCGTCTGCGGCGTCGAGTTCTCGATCTCGATGAGCCGCTTGTGGATCCGCATCTCGAACTGCTCGCGCGACTTCTTGTCGACGTGCGGCGAGCGCAGGACGGTGTAGGTCGAGCGGCGGGTCGGCAGGGGGATCGGCCCCTTCACCAGGGCGCCCGTCTTGAGCGCCGTCGCCACGATGACCTCGGCGGAACGGTCGAGCACCGCCGCCTCGAAGGCCCTGAGCCTGATCTTGATCTTCTGTCGAGCCACGTCTTCTCCTTCGCGTCGGCTACTCCAGCGTCGCCGGGGTCGTCCCGCCGCCTGCTCGCCGTCCGCGTGCCCCCGCAGGGGTCCTTCGTCGTTCGGGCGGGGGCGTCGCCGCCCCCGCCGTGTCGGGAAACCTAGGCGAGGATCTTCGCCACCACGCCGGCGCCCACGGTGCGGCCGCCCTCGC
>DAOPJF010000066.1:0-10176 GCA_035399525.1 Candidatus Krumholzibacteriia bacterium
GGCCTCGGTGTGGGTGCCGTTCACCAGCGAGTCGAAGGAGGCGGTGGCCCACTACCCGGAGATCGTCAAGGAGATCAAGCTGGCCCTGCAGGAGGCCGGCCGCCGGCTGCAGCGGCACATCAACCGCCGCGCGCGGGAGAAGGACGCCGCCAAGAAGCAGAGCTACATCCAGAAGTACATTCCCCACATCGGCGATGCGCTGCAGGAGATCCTCTCGCTGTCGGCCGTCGAGCGCGACGAGGTCATCACCGTGCTGACCGACACCCTCGAACGCAGCCGCAAGCTGTAGAAGGGACCGCCCCGATGAACGACCGCTACCTGCGCCTGCTCGGGCTCGCCGGCGAGATCCACGACCTGGCCTCGACCATGGGCCTGCTGGAGTGGGACCAGGAAGTGATGATGCCGCCCCGCGGCGTCGAGGGCCGGGCCCGCCAGCGGGCCACCCTGGCCGCGGTGCTGCACGACCGCATGGTCGACGCCGAGCTGGGCGACGTGCTGGCGGCCTCGGCCGCGTCGGCCGATGTCGCCGCCGATCCCTGGGCCGCGGCCAACGTGCGCGAGATGGCCCGCCAGCGCGACCGCGCGGTGAAGGTGCCGCGCGAGCTGGTGGCCGCCCTGGCCCGCGAGGGCACGCTGGCGCAGCAGGCCTGGGTCGCGGCGCGGCAGCACGACGACTGGGCGCGCTTCGCGCCCCACCTGGCCACGCTGGTGGACCTGAAGCGCCGCGAGGCCGCCGCCGTCGGTTACGCCACCGAGCCCTACGACGCCCTGCTGGACGAGTACGAGCCCGGCGCGAAGGCCGCCGACCTGGCGGCGCTGTTCGCGCGGCTGCGCGACGGCCTGGTGCCGGTGCTGGACGCCCTGCGCGGCGCGGCCAGGCCGCCCACGGCGGCGCTCTGGCGCGGCGACTTCGCCGAGGCCGACCAGGACATCCTCGGCCGCCAGGTGCTGGCGGCCATGGGCTACGACTTCGCCGCCGGCCGGCTGGACGTCTCGGCCCATCCCTTCACCCAGGGCTTCAACCCGGGCGACGTGCGCATCACCACGCGCTACGACGGGCACGACCTGCAGTCGGGCCTGTACGCCAACCTGCACGAGGGCGGCCACGCGCTGTACGAGCTGGGCCTGCCCGCCGAGCGCGCCGGCCAGCCGGTGGGCGCGGCGGTGAGCCTGGGCATCCACGAGTCGCAGTCGCGGCTGTGGGAGAACCTGGTGGGCCGCAGTCGCCCGTTCGTGTCCTGGCTCGCGGGCGAGATGGCCGCCGTCTGGCCCGAGCGGTACGAGGCCGTCGACCCCGAGGCGCTGTACCGCGCGGCCAACGTCGTCAGCCCGTCGCTGATCCGCATCGAGGCCGACGAGGTGACCTACAACCTGCACATCATCGTGCGCATGGAGATCGAGCGCGCGCTGGTGGCCGGCGAGGTGCAGGTGGCCGACCTGCCGGCGCTGTGGCGCGAGAAGGTGAAGGCCTACCTGGGCCTGGACGTGCCCACCGACCGCGAGGGCGTGCTGCAGGACATCCACTGGTCGTTCGGGCTGTTCGGGTACTTCCCGACCTACACCCTGGGCAACCTGTACTCGGCCCAGCTGTTCGCCGCGGCGCGGCGGCACCTGCCCGACCTGGACGCCCAGATGGCCGCGGGCGAGCTGGGCGACCTGCTGGGCTGGCTGCGGGCCAACGTGCACGGCCCCGGCTCGCTGTACCGGGCCGACGAGCTGTGCGTGCGGGTGACCGGGCGCGAGCTGTCGGTCGATCCGTTCCTGGACCACGTGCGCCGCAAGTTCGGCGAGGTGTACGGCGTCGCCCTGTAGGCTGCGCCCCGCGACGACATCCCGGGGCCCGGCGGCCCCGACCTGAAAGGACGACGGTCTTGGCTGAAGGCAGGAAGAAGACCACGAAGAAGACGGCGAAGAAGCCCGCGGCCGGCGAACCGGGCCCCGCGGCGAACCAGGGCGAGCTGGGCTTCGGCGCAGGCGCGCCCCGCGGCGCGACGGCGGCCCCCGTGACGCCGCCCGCACCCAGGCCGACCCCGACGAGATCCGCGCCGCGGACGCCGGCGGCCCCCGCGGCTCCGGCAGCGGCCGGCGGGTCGGACCAGGGCGGCGGCCGGCGCACCTCGTTCAGCCCGGTGGCGCGGCGCATCCGCTCCGAGAGCAGCGTCATCCGCCAGAAGATCCTGCTGGGCGAGAAGCCGTCGATGAAGTTCCCCCTGCGCTCGCTGGCCAACGTGACCTACTCGTCGGGCACGGGCTTCTTCAAGCTCAAGGGCAAGAACAAGGAGCGCACGCTGACCGTCAACACGGTCAAGACCTTCGCCCAGACGCTGAAGATGATGGCGCTCTCGAAGGAGCTCATCGACACCGACGACATCGCCACCAAGCGAGAGGCGTACTACGTCTCGAAGAACTGGTCCGAGGCGCGCTTCAAGGAGCAGCCCGAGTCGGACACGGTGATGGAGGACGTCGAGGCCTTCTTCGGCGTCAACCGCGAGCAGCTGGGCTTCGTGCCCGAGGAGAAGGGCGGCGACGTGGCCGGACGCCTCGTGGTGATCGACCACGACCGCGACACCGGCGAGGTGCTGCACATCGACTGCACGCGCTTCGGCAGCGGCGCCTACTCCATCCCCATCTCGGTCGAGGACCTGCAGTTCGAGACCGACGCCCAGTTCATCCTGTGCATCGAGACCGCCGGCATGTTCCAGCGCCTGGTGAAGCACAACTACTGGAAGTCGGCCAACTGCATCCTGGTGTCGCTGGGCGGCGTGCCGACCCGCGCCTGCCGCCGCTTCGTGCGCCGGCTGGCCGATACGCACGGCCTGCCGGTGTACGTGTTCGTCGACGGCGACCCCTACGGCTACAGCAACATCTACCGCACGCTGAAGGTGGGCTCGGGCAACGCGGCGCACCTGAACGAGTACTTCTGCGTGCCGCAGGCCCACCTGCTGGGCATCACGCCGCAGGACATCATCGACTACGAGCTGCCCACGCACCCGCTGAAGGACGTGGACATCAAGCGCGCGAAGGACGCCCTGAAGAACGACCCGTTCATCCTGCACTACAAGGCCTGGCAGAAGGCCCTCGAGCAGATGATCAAGATGGGCGTCCGCGCCGAGCAGCAGGCGCTGGCCAAGCACGGCCTGAACTACGTGATCGACGAGTACCTGCCGCGCAAGCTGGCCGAGGTCGGGCGCTTCCTGCCCTGACCGGAACGGATTCACATGATGAAGCGGATCGCGCTGGCCGCCGGCGCCTTCGTCCTCTCCCTGGCCGCGGCCGAGCTCGCCCTGCGCCTGCTCGGCCTGGGCGCCGCCGTCCCGGCGGTGTCGCTGGACCGGCACACCGCCTCGCGCCTGGAGTCGGGCGTCTTCGTCTTCGACCGCGACCTGCTGTGGCGCGAGCCCTCGGGCCCGGCCGACGACGTGCACCGCGGCGGGCACTTCGTGCGCGTGGGCGATCCGATGCCGGCGGCCGACGGGCGGCTGCGCATCCTCTGCCTGGGCGACTCGTGCGTGCGCCTGTCGCGCAGCAACGCGCCCTGGTCCGTGCGGCTCGAGCAGGAGCTGGGCCCCGACCGCGTCGTCGTGCGCAACGCCAGCCTGCCCGGCTACACCACCTGGCAGGGCCTGGCCTGGCTGCGCGTGCAACTGGCGGCCTGGAAGCCCGACCTGGTGCTGGTCTCGTTCGGCTGGAACGACCACTGGCGCGCCGCCGCCTGGCCGGACAAGGAGTGGCCGGCGCGGCTGTCCGACCGCCGCCCGCGGCTGCTGCGGCTGCTGGGCCAGGCCCTGCGCCGCCGGGGCGGGGCGGCGGCCCATCCGCTGCGCGTGGCGAGCGAGGACTACGCCGCCAACCTGCGCGCCATCGCCCGCCTGGTCGCCGACGGCGGCGGACGCACGGTGGTGCTGCTGCCGCCGTCCGCCATCAACGCCGACAACACGGCGCGCTACCTGGACAACGGCAACATCCTGCCGGGTGATGATCCGCAGGACCTGCACGACCGCTACCTCGCCGCCGCGCGGGCGGCCGCAGGCGGCGGCGGGTTCACGGTGGCCGATGCGTCGGCGTGGTTCGCCTCGATGGGCGAACCGCAGGCCCTGCTGGAGGCCGACGGCATCCACCCGACGGACGCCGGCCACGAGCTGCTGGCCCAGATGCTGGGGCCGCTGGTGGCGGGCGCCGCGCAGCCCAACGCGGCCGCGGTCGGCTTGGGCCTGCTGGGCCAGGAGGCCGCCGGCTCGGGCCGGTGGGCCGAAGCGCGCACGCTGCTGGCGCGCTCGGCGGCCGCGGCCCCCGACGACCTGGGCATCGCCCTGGGCCTGGCCTGGCTGCTGGCCACCTGCCCCGACGCGGCGGTGCGCGACGGCGCCGCGGCGCTGGCGGCGCTCGAGGCTGCGCCCGCGGCCGAGGACCGGCCCGAGGCCTGGGACGTGCGCGGCGCGGCGCTGGCGGCGGCCGGACGGTTCGCCGAGGCCCGCGCGGCGGCCGACCGCGCGCTGGCGCTGCTGGCGGCCGACGGGCAGGGCGAAGGGCCGTTCGCCGCGGCGGTGACGGCGCGGCGCGGTCTGTACGCATCGGACCAGGCGTTCGTGATGGGCGAGGCGCGCTGACGGCCGAGTCGCCCCGTGCGCCCCGCATCCCCATGTGCTAGATTGGCCGCTCCGCGAGCCCCCGCTGCCCCAACCGAAGGACCCGACCCGTGCGCGTCATCCTCGTCGTCGAGCGCAAGCACCTGTTCCCCGGCCTCAGCCCGCAGGGATTCCTGCCCGACGGCGCGGTCGACCTGGACGCCCTGGCCGGCCACCTGTTCTTCGCCGAGCGCGATCCCATGGAGCGCAATTCGCACTTCAAGCAGCTGATCCCCTACATCGTGCTGCAGCGCGGGACGGGCGGCGACGCGCGCGTGCTGTGCTACCAGCGCAAGGCCAAGCACACAGAGGCGCGGCTGGGCGGGCTGTGGTCGGTGGGCTTCGGCGGGCACATCGAGCCGGTGGACCGCACGGCCGACGACGTGAAGGCCCACGGCCTGGTCATGGCCACGGCGGTCCGCGAGCTGGACGAGGAGACCGGCCTGACCCCCGGCCTGCAGGCCTTCCACCGGCGGGGCTACATCAACAGCGACAGCGAGGACGTCTCGGCCGTGCACTTCGGCATCGTCTTCACGGTCGACCTGGACGCCATGCCCGGCAGCGACGACGACCTGATCGCCCTGGTCAGCCGCCAGGCCGAGCCGCACCAGGCGCGCTGGATCCGCGCCGCCGAGCTGCCCGGCCTCGTCGGTCCGGGCAAGGGCCCCGACGGCGGCAGCTTCGAGGACTGGTCGCGCATCGCCATCGCCGGCCTGCTGGGCGGCGGAGCGCGCTGACGCGTCCCCGCCTAGGCCTTCACGCCCACCATCTCGATGACCATGGCCGGGCCCACGTGCCCGACGCCCTCGTTCAGGTCGACCTCGTGCTCGACGGCCTGCTCGAACTCCACGCCGGGGAACTCGCCGCGCACCACGTCCAGCTCGTGCAGCCAGTCCAGGCGCGGCGGTCCGCCCGACGGGCGGCCGAACTGGGCCTTGCTGAACGACGTGAAGATGAGAGTGCCTCCCGTTTTCAGGCACGACGCCACGCGCCGGTGCAGGCCGGGCCGATCCTCGGGCGGCACGTGCACGAAGCAGAGCACCACGTGGTCCCAGGCCTGCTCGTCCCACCGGTCCTCGAGGATGTCGGCCACGTGGTAGTGGATGCCCACGCCCCGGTCCTCGGCCAGGGCCAGCGCCTTGCGGCGGCCCACGGCGCTCGAGTCGACGGCCACCGCGTGGTGCCCGAGCCCGGCGGCGAAGACGACGTTGCGGCCCTCGCCCTCGGCCAGGTACAGGCCCCGCCCCCTGGGCAGCAGCGGCAGCTGCTCGCCGACGAACAGGTTGGGGGTCCGGCCGTAGAAGTAGCGTTCGTGGTCGTAGCGTTCGTCCCAGCGGTTCAATCGGGTGTCCTTTCGTCGCTTTTGAGATTCGACCCTGCGCAGTCTCAAGGTAAATTTCTGGAATTCCGACCGCCACGGTGTTACGGTCGGCGGGTGATGCGACACGGCCGCCCGGGCGGCCGTTTGCCCCGGTCAAGCCAGCAAGGAGACGGGTTCCATGATCAACAAGATCGGTATCATCGGCGGCGGGAACATCGGCGGCGTTCTCGTCCACGAGATCGTGTCGCGCCGGCTGGCGCGCAACGTCGGCCTGGTCGACGTCAAGGGCCCCGAGTTCGCCAAGGGCAAGTGCCTGGACATCGCCGAGGCGACGCCCGTCTTCGCCAGCGACGTCAACTGCGAGGGCAGCAAGACCTACGAGGTCATCGAGGGCGCCGACTTCGTGATCAACACCGCCGGCGTGCCGCGCACCATGCGCCCGGACGGCACCTTCCCGTCGCGCGAGGAGCTGCTGGGCATCAACCTGAAGATCACCGACCAGGTCGCCGCCGGCATCAAGAAGTACGCGCCGAACGCCTTCGTCATCAGCATCGCCAACCCGCTCGACGCCATCGTCTACCGGCTGTTCAAGCAGCTGAAGGCCGACCCGAAGCGCATCATGGGCATGGCCGGCGTGCTGGACTCGGCCCGCTACAAGTACTTCGTGGCCAAGGAAGCCAACGTGTCGGTCGAGAACATCGAGGCCGTCGTGCTCGGCGGCCACGGCGACACCATGGTGCCCGTGCGCAGCGCGTGCCGCATCTACGGCCTGCCGGTCGAGCAGTTCGTCAAGCCCGCCAGGCTCGAGGCCATCGAGAAGCGCACCCGCGGCGCCGGCGGCGAGGTCGTGTCGCTGCTGGGCTCGGGCTCGGCCTTCGTGTCGCCCGCCGTCAGCGCGCTGGACATGGTCGAGAGCATCGCCTTCGACAAGCGCAAGATCACCCCGGTGGCCGCCTACCTGCAGGGCGAGTACAGCGTCAAGGGGCTGTTCGTCGGCGTGCCGGTCATCCTGGGCCGGAACGGCATCGAGGAAGTCATCAAGATCAAGCTGTCGCCCGAGGAGAAGAAGGCCCTGGCCGGCTCGGTCAAGGCCGTCAAGACCACGTGCGACGAGGTGGACAAGGTCAAGTAAGCGACCTTTCCACAGATGGTTGCGCCGCCGGCGGCCCCTGGGCTGCCGGCGGCGTCGCTTTCGGGCCGTCGCGATGGCCCCCGAAAGTCACAAGTCCGTGATTCTTGAGCAATTGAGCGCCCGTTGGCGATCTGGTATGCTGAGGTGTCTGCCATCGTCCCGATCCGTCGCCTGGAGGAAGCCATGTCCGCGATCCGAACCCTCGCCGTCGCCGCGCTGGTGCTGCTGATCGGCGCCCCCGCCCTGGCCGCCGACCACCACGTGCTCGTGCAGGTCGACCTCACCGCGCCCGGCGCCGTCGACTGGCTGCGCGCCAACAACGCCGCACTGGACGTGGTCTACGCCAAGCCCGGCGGGTTCGCCCACATCGCCGCGCTGCCGGACGACCTGGCGCTGCTGCGCGCGTCGGGGCTGCCGCTGGAGATCCTCGAGCAGGACATGGAGACCGCCTACTCGTACGGCGACAAGGGCGTGGGCTTCGGCCTCTGGCACACCTACAGCGAGAGCGAGGCCTGGATGGACAGCCTCCACATGCTGTACCCGGACATCGTCAGCGCCAAGTGGTCCATCGGCCAGTCGGGCCAGGGCCGGGACATCTGGTGCTTCCGCGTGTCGGACAACGCCGCGGTGGACGAGGACGAGCCCGAGGTGCTCATCGACGGCCTGCACCACGCGCGCGAGATCATGGCCTCCGAGTTCCCCGTGATGTTCGCCGAGTACCTGGCACAGAACTACGGCAGCGACCCCGAGGTCACCTGGCTGGTCGACCATCGCGAACTGTACGTGGTGCCCATCATGAACCCCGACGGCTTCGTCTACAACGAGACGACCGACCCGACCGGCGGCGGCATGTGGCGCAAGAACCGCCGCAACAACGGCGACGGCAGCTACGGCGTGGACATCAACCGCAACTACCCCTACATGTGGGGCTACAACAACAGCGGCAGCAGCCCCTACGGCTCGGACGAGACCTACCGCGGCCCCTCGGCCGGCAGCGAGCCCGAGGTGCAGGCGTTGATGGCCTTGGTCAACGCGCACCAGTTCCGCACCCACGACTCGGTGCACACCTACAGCAACTACCTGCTCTACCCTTGGGGCTACACCTACACGCACTGCCCCGACGACGCGGCGTACCAGCAGATGGGCGCCATCATGACGCAAGAGAACGGCTACGCGCCGGGCACGCCGCCGGACATCCTGTACGACGTCAACGGCGGCGCCATCGACTGGATGTACGGCGAGACGACGAACCACCAGAAGATCATCAGCTTCTCCACCGAGATCGGCGGCTTCAGCGACGGCTTCTGGCCCGCCGAGAGCCGGCGCGGCGCCCTGTTCCTGGAGAACCTGTGGCCGCACATCTACCTGATGCGCGCCGCGGGTCCGTTCGCCGGCGTCAGCGACGCCGTGGCCAAGGACGGGCTGGGCGGCACGCTCGAACCCGGCGAGACCGGCACGCTCACCTTCACCGTCGCCAACCAGTCGGCGTTCTCGAGCCTGACCAGCCTGGCGGTGACCTTAACCTCGGACGACCCGTGGGTGCAGCTGGGCGCGGCGACGCGCACGGTCGGCCCGCTGGCGCCGCTGCAGTCGGATGACCTGACGGGCAACCCGATCCCGCTGGTGGTGGCCGCCGGTTGCCCGCAGGGCCACGTGGTGCGCGTCGACGTGACCGTGCCCCTGGCCGACGGCGACCTCGTGGTGCCGCTGGCGATCCGCGTGGGCACCGATCCCGTGCTGTTGACCGACAGCTTCGAGGGCGGCACCGGCAACTGGACCCTGACCGGCTCCTGGGGCACGACCACGTCGCTGTCCCACTCGCCGACGCAGAGCCTGACCGACACGCCCATCGGCAACTACACGAACAACTCCATCACGACCGCGACCTCGACGGCGACCTACCAGGCCTCGGTGCTGTCGTTCTGGCACCGCTACACCATCGAGGCCAACTACGACTACGGCCACGTGCAGGTGTCGGCGAACGGCGGTCCCTGGATCGACCTGGGCACCTTCACGGGCACCCAGTCGTCGTGGGTGCAGCAGACCTACGACCTGGGCGCCTACACCGGGCAGGACCTGCGCCTGCGCTTCATGTTCGAGACCGACTACTCGGTGACCTACGACGGCTGGTACATCGACGACGTGGTGCTGTACGGCCAGTCGGCGGCCAACGGCATCCCGGCCACGCCGGTGCTGCTCGAGCCGACCGCCGGCGGCGCCACCGGGTTGAACCCCGTGCTGATGGTGTCGAACGTCACCGATCCCGAGGGCTCGCCGGTGGTCTACGGCTTCCGGGTCTACAGCGACGCGGCCTGCACGCAGTTGGTGCAGGCGATCGAGAACGTCGCCGAGGGAGCGAGCGCCACCACCTGCGTCGCGGGCCCGTTCGCCCCCGGCACCTACTGGTGGCGCGCCTGGGCCGGCGACGGCGCCGACCGCAGCGACCTGGCGGCCGCCCAGTCGTTCATCGTCAGCGACGTGACCGCCGTCGGCGTGGGCCTGCCGGGCTCGCCGCGGATGGCGGTGCTGGGCGCGGTCAGCGGCCGCGGCGCGGGCCTGCGCCTGACGCTGCCGGCGGCCATGGACGTGACGGTCGACGTGCACGACGTGCGCGGCGCCCTGGTGCGCCGCCTGCACAGCGGCCCCATGGGCGGCGGCGAGAGCACACTGATGTGGGACGGCCGCGACGGCGCGGGCCGCAGCGCGGCCAGCGGCGTCTACCTGGTGCGGATGCAGGCGGGTGACGCCACGGTCACCGGCCGGGTGGTGATGGTGAAGTAGCGCGCCCGCCGGACTACATGTAGCCCAGGTCGCGCATTTCCTGCTCGATGCGGCGGCGCTCGGCCTCGTCAGGCCCGGCGCCGCCGTCGATCCTGGGGCGCACGCGCGCCAGGTGCGCGTCCAGCAGGCGGCCCAGCTCGCGCGCCTCGGCGCGGCCGCGGCCCAGGTTGCGCGTCTCGCCGGGGTCGGCCGCCAGGTCGAACAGCTCGCTCTTCAGCTCGCGCCGCAGCGCCAGCTTGGCCAGGGTGCGCAGGCGCGCCGCGCCGTGCAGGCCCGGGTTGGGCTGGGGGCGGATGAACTTCAGGCCGCCCCGCCGC
>DAOPJF010000067.1:0-10097 GCA_035399525.1 Candidatus Krumholzibacteriia bacterium
CACCGCGTCCAGCTGCTCGCGCGTGGGCCACGACGGATCGCTCCAGTCGTTCTGGTCCCAGCCGCGTCCCTGCAGCCACGCGCCCTCGGGGGCGTCCGCCGCCGCCGCGGCGACGCGCTCGAGACAGGCCTCCACCGAGTCGGTGCCCTCGAGCCCGATCTCGGCCAGCGCCTTGCCCAGCCCCATCAGGTGCATGTGGCTGTCGCACAGGCCCGGCACCACCACCGCGCCCACGAGGTCGATGACCTGGGTGCGCGGGCCGCGCAGGTCGAGCACCGCCTTGTCGGCGCCGACCTTCACGATGCGACCGCCGCGCACCGCCACGGCCGTGGCGGCGGTGGGGCCTTCGTCGTCGAGGGTGACCACGCGACCGCCGCGCAGGATGAGGTCGGCCGGGGGTTCGGACGTGCATCCGGCGACGATGGCAAGGGCGCAGGCGGCGGCGAGCAGGCGGATCATGGCGGCTCCCGTGGGACGCAGGGGGACAGCGGCGGCGCGATGCCCTACACTACCGCAGGACCGTCCGCCGACCCAACCCCGAACCGGAGCGCAGCCATGCCCCTCGTCGCCGATGCCGTCCGCGACCTCGAACCCGTCCTGTCGGCCGTGCCGGCCCTGGTGGCAGGACTGCCCGACGCCGACTGGCGCCGCCGGCCGGCGCCCGAGGCGTGGTCGATCCTCGAGATCGTGCACCACCTGGCGGACGAGGAGGCCGAGGATTTCCCCCTGCGCATCCGCCTGACGCTCGAGGACCCGGACCAGGCGTGGCCGTCCATCGATCCGCCCGGGTGGGTGACGGCGCGCGGCTACAACGAGCGGGATCCGCAGGCGGTGCTGCGCACGTTCCTCGACGCGCGGCGCACCAACCTCGCCTGGCTGCGCGGGCAGGAGGGTGCCGACTGGTCGCGGACGCACCGGCATCCGAAGCTCGGGCCCATGAGCGCCGAGCGGCTGCTGCACGCCTGGTGCGCCCACGACCTGCTGCACCTGCGCCAGCTGCTGGCGCGGCGCTGGATGCTGCGCGAGTCCGCCGCCGGCGCGCTGGGCCTGGCCTACGCGGGGAGCTGGTAGGATGGCCCGCCGCTCCGCCGCCTTCGCCGACCAGGTGCTGGCCGCCGCCGCCGACCTGCGCGACGAGGTGTCGTGCCTGCGCTTCGGCGAGCCGGTCACGCACGTGACCAATCCCCTGGACTACGCGTGGGAGGTGCACGAGACCTGGGTGCGCCGCTGGGGCGGCTCGCCGCGGCGCGTGCTGCTGATGGGCATGAACCCGGGGCCCTGGGGCATGGCCCAGACCGGCGTTCCCTTCGGCGAGGTCGCGGCGGTGCGCGGGTTCCTGCAGCTCGAGGGTTGCGTGCGCCGACCCGACGGCGAGCACCCCAAGCGGCCGGTGCAGGGCCTGGACTGCCCGCGCAGCGAGGTCAGCGGCCGCCGCCTGTGGGGCTTCTTCGCCGAGCGCTTCGGCACACCCGAAGCCTTCTTCGCCGAGCACTTCGTGCTGAACTACTGCCCGCTGGTCTTCATGGAGGACACAGGCCGCAACCGCACCCCCGACAAGCTGCCCGCCGCCGAGACCGCGGACCTGTTCGCGGCCTGCGACCGCCGGTTGCGGCGTGCCATAGAACTCTATGAACCGCAATGGGTTGTCGGCGTCGGCGCCTTCGCGCGCGACAAGCTGAAGGCCGTCCTCGACGGCGTGCCGGACGCGCCCCGGGTCGGCATGGTCCTGCACCCGAGCCCCGCCAGCCCCGCGGCCAACCGCGGCTGGGCCGAGGCCGCCGAGCACCAGCTGCGGGCCCAGGGCATCTGGCGCTGAACCTGGGGTTTTTCCGTGGTGCGGTGGCGGTGAGTGTCCTGTTAGGATAATCTTCAGTCAATCCGTCCTCGAGCAGGCCAGAAGGGGGAATGGCCATGCCCAACGGAATCGACGATGCGGCATTCCTGCGCGAACTGTTCGACAAGGCGCCGCTGCCCTACCAGTCGCTCGATGCGCAGGGCCGGTTCCTGCGCGTCAATGCCGCGTTCTGCGCGTTGCTGGGCTTTGCCGAGTCCGAGATTCTCGGCCGCGACTTCGCCGACATCCTCGCCCCGGATTCCCGCAAGGCCCTGCCCGAGCGCTTCGAGGCCCTCAAGCGCGAGGGCGCCATGCGTCGGGCCATGTTCTGGCTGGTGCGCAAGGACGGCAGCCTGGTCCCGGTCGAGCTGAACGGCACGGTGGCGGTGGATGCCGCCGGCAGGTTCGTGCGCACCCACTGCATCTTCACCGACATCTCCGAGCGCCTGTTCGCCGAGCGCCGGCTGCGGGCCAGCGAGCAGCGCTACCGCCGGCTGGTCGAACTGGCGCACGAGGGCATCTGGCAGATCGACGCCGAGGCCGCGACGGTCTTCGTCAACCCGGCGATGGCGGCCATGCTCGAGCGCCGTCCCGAGGAGATGGTGGGGCACAGCCTCTTCGAGTTCATGGACGCCGAGTGGGCCGCCCAGGCCCGCGCCCAGCTGCAGGAGCGGCGCTCGGGCCATTCCGAGCAGTTCGAGTTCACCTTCCGCACGCGCACCGGGCGCGAACTGCACGCCGCGGTGGCCGCCGGGCCGATCCTCGACGACGCGGGGAACTACCAGGGCGCCCTGGCCGGCGTCATCGACATGACGGCGCAGCACCTGCTGAACCAGCGCGTGCTGCGGGCCCAGAAGCTCGAGGGGCTCGAGGTCATGGCCCGCGGCATCGCCCACGACTTCAACAACCTGCTGCAGACGATCCTGGGCAACGCCGAGCTGGCGCAGGCGAGCGACGACCTCGGTGCCGGAACGGCCCACGCGCTCGCGGCCATCGAGCGGGCCTCGCACGAGGCGGCCGATCTGTGCCGCCAGATGCTGTCCTATGCCGGGCGCGGCGTGTACGCGATGCAGTCGCTGCGCATGGACGACCTGGTGACGGACATCGAGGGCCTGCTGCGGGCCACCATCACCCGCAAGGCCGAGCTGCGCCTGGAGATCGCGTCGGATCTGCCGCCGGTCGCCGGGGACCGCGCGCAGCTGCGCCAGGTGATCGTGAACCTCGTGACCAACGCCGCCGAGTCCCTGGGCGGGCACGCCGGCCGCATCGTGGTCTCGACCGACTTGTGTCGGCTGGAGACCGGGGATGCGGGCCGCATCCTGGGCAACCCGCGGGCCGAGGGTGGCGACTACGTGGTCCTGGCGGTGGCCGACACCGGGTCGGGCATCGGCCCGGAGGCGCTGGCCTCGGTGTTCGACCCGTTCTACTCGACCAAGTTCACCGGCCGCGGCCTCGGCCTGGCGGTGGTGCGCGGCGTGGCCCTGGCCCACGGAGGCGGCGTGACGGTGGAGAGCGAGCCGGGCAACGGCAGCCGCTTCGAACTCTGGCTGCCGGCGGCGATCGCGCCCACGGCGGCGGCACGGCCCTCGGCGAGTCCTGCGGCAGCCCTCGGCGAAGGGATCGCCGCCGGCCGCACGCTGCTGGTGGCCGACGACGACGAGGAGCTGCGCGATCTGCTGCTGCGCATGGTCGAGCGGCTGGGCTGGGACGCCGTGGGGGTGCCGGACGGAGCGGCGGCCGTGGCGGCTGTGGCCGAGGCCCCGGGCCGCTTCGCGGCGGTGGTGCTGGACTGGGCGATGCCGGTGATGGACGGGCGCGAGGCGCTGGAGGCCATCCGCCTGGCCGTGCCAGGGCTGCCGGTGTTCATGAGCAGCGGCCATGCCGTCGACGGATTGGCCGCGGACGTCGCGCACCTGCGGCCCAGCGGGTTCCTGGCCAAGCCTTATCGGCTCAGCGAGCTGCAGCACATGCTCGCCAGCGTGGAATCGCCGGTCGGCTAGGCCTCGCCCGCCAGCTCCTGCAGCGGCACCACGCCGTCGAGCCCGCGCCGCAGCGCGCGGATGCCGTCGACCGCCGCCCGCGCCCCCGACAGCGTCGTGATGCAGGGGATGTCGCGGTTGCGCGCCTCGCGGCGGATCGCCGACTCGTCGTACCGGCTCTGCTTGCCCAGAGGCGTGTTGATGACCATCTGCACGCCGCCGTCGCGGATCAGCTCGCCGATGTGGGGCTCGCCCTCGCCGACCTTCGCCACCGTCGCCGTGGGCACGCCGAAGTGGGTCAGGAAGATGGCCGTGCCGGCGGTCGCCGTGATGCGGAAGCCCAGCGCGTGCAGGTCGCGGGCGATGGGCAGGCAGGCCTCCTTGTCGTTGTCGTTGACCGAGATGAAGACCGTGCCGTCGGCCGGCAGCCCCTGGCCGGTGGCCAGCTGCGCCCGCGCGAAGGCCTCGCCGAAATCCTGTCCGATGCCCATGACTTCCCCCGTGCTCTTCATCTCGGGTCCCAGGAGGTGGTCCGTGCGCGGGAAGCGCCGGAACGGGAAGACCGGCCCCTTGACGAAGAAGCGGCCAAGGGGGCCGTGCTCGGTGACGCCCTGCTGCGCCAGGGTGATGCCCAGCATGCAGCGCGTGGCGATGCGCGCCAGGTCGCGGCCCGTGGCCTTCTCCAGGAAGGGCACGGTGCGCGAGGCGCGGGGATTGATCTCCAGCACGTGGACCGTGCCGCCGAGGCTCGCGAACTGGATGTTCACCAGGCCGACCACGCCCAGCTCGAGCGCGATGCGCCGGGTGGCGTCGCGCATGGTCTGCACCTCGGCCGCGGTGGTCTTCCAGGCCGGCAGCACGGCGAAGCTGTCGCCGCTGTGGATGCCCGCCTCCTCGATGTGCTGCATCACGCCGCCGATCAGCACGTCCTGGCCGTCGCACACGGCATCGACGTCGAACTCGACGGCGTCCTCGAGGAACTGGTCGATGAGCACCGGGTGCCCGGCGCTGACGACGGCCGCCTCGGCGAACCACTCGGCCAGGCCGGCCTCGTCGTAGACCACGCGCATGGCGCGGCCGCCCAGCACGTAGCTCGGGCGCACCATCACCGGGTAGCCGATGCGCTCGGCGGTGGCCAGCGCCTCGCCCAGGCTGCGCGCGCTGCCCGCGCTGGGGGCGGCGATGCCCAGCTTCGCCAGCAGGGCGCCGCAGCGGTCGCGGTCCTCGGCGCGGTCGATGGCCTCCAGGCCCGTGCCCAGCAGGGGCACGCCCGCCGCGTGCAGGTCGGCCGCCAGGTTCAGCGGCGTCTGGCCGCCCAGGGTCACGATGACGCCGTCGGGCTTCTCGAGCTCGACGATGTCCATGACCTCCTCGAAGCGCAGCGGCTCGAAGTAGAGGCGGTCCGACAGGTCGTAGTCGGTGCTGACGGTCTCGGGGTTGCAGTTGACCAGGATGGCCTCGACGCCCTCGGCCCTCAGCGCCTGCACCGCGTGGCAGCAGCAGGTGTCGAACTCGATGCCCTGGCCGATGCGGTTGGGGCCGCCGCCCAGCACGATCACCTTGCGGCGCGCGGTGGGCCGGGCCTCGCAGGCGCCGTCCTCCCAGGTCGAGTACAGGTACGGCGTCTCGCTGGCGAACTCGGCCGCGCAGGTGTCCACGCGGCGGAAGACCGGGGCCTGGCCCAGGGCCAGCCGGTGGGCGCGCACCGTGGCGCGGGGGGCGCCGCCCTGCAGCAGCCGGCCGATGCGCGCGTCGCTGAAGCCCTCGCGCTTGGCCTCGCGCAGCAGTTCGGGCGGCAGCTCGTCCAGGGTGTAGCCGCGCAGGCGGCCCTCGACCTCGGCCAGCCGGGCCAGGTTGTCCAGGAACCAGGGGTCGATGCCCGTCAGGCGGTGCATCTCCTCGATGTCGAAGCCGCGGCGGAAGGCCTCGTGCAGGTCGGCCAGGCGGCGCGGGTGCGGCGTCTCGAGGGCGGCGCGCAGCTGCGCGGGCGTGCGCTTGCTGGCGCGGCTCTCCCAGCCGTCGTAGCCCAGCTCGAGCGAGCGCAGCGCCTTCTGCAGCGCCTCGCGGAAGGTGCGGCCGATGGCCATGACCTCGCCCACCGACTGCATCGAGGTGCCCAGGCGGTCGGGCGTGCCGGGGAACTTCTCGAACGACCACCGCGGCACCTTCACCACGGTGTAGTCGATGCTCGGCTCGAAGCACGCGCTGCTGGTGCCGGTGATCTCGTTGGGCAGCTCGGGCAGGGTGTAGCCCACCGCCAGCAGGGCGGCGATCTTGGCGATGGGGTAGCCGGTGGCCTTGCTGGCCAGCGCGCTGCTGCGGCTGACGCGGGGGTTCATCTCGATGACGATGACGCGGCCGCTCTCGGGATCGACGGCGAACTGCACGTTGCTGCCGCCGGTGACCACGCCCACGGCGTCGAGCACGGCCAGGGCCTGGTCGCGCAGCTGCTGGTACTCGCGGTCGGTCAGCGTCTGCGCCGGCGCGACGGTGATGCTGTCGCCGGTGTGCACGCCCATGGCGTCGACGTTCTCGATGCTGCAGACGATGATGCCGTTGCCGTCGCGGTCGCGGATGACCTCGAGCTCGTACTCCTTCCAGCCCAGCACCGACTCCTCGACCAGCACGCTGTGCACCGGCGAGGCGGCCAGGCCCTCGCGCAGCAGCTCGAGGAACTCGCCCGCGTCGTGGGCGATGCCGCTGCCGGCGCCGCCGAGGGTGAAGCTGGCCCGCAGGATCATGGGGAAGGCGATGGCCTGCATCGCCTCCTCGGCCTGGGTCAGGCGCGTGACCAGCATGCTCTTGGGCGTGTCCAGGCCGATGGCGGTCATCGTCGCCTTGAACTCCTCGCGGTCCTCGGCCAGCCGCACCGTGCGCACGCTGGCGCCGATGAGCTCGACGCCGTGGCGCTCGAGCACGCCGTTCTCGGCCAGGGCCACCGCCAGGTTCAGGCCCGTCTGGCCGCCCACCGTCGGCAGGATGGCGTCGGGCTTCTCGGCCGCGATCACCTTCTCGACCATCTCCCAGGTCAGCGGCTCGATGTAGGTGGCGTCGGCCTGCTCGGGGTCGGTCATGATGGTCGCGGGGTTGCTGTTGACCAGCACCACGCGGTAGCCCTCCTTGCGGAGGGCCTTGACCGCCTGCGTGCCCGAGTAGTCGAACTCGCTGGCCTGCCCGATGACGATGGGCCCGGAGCCCAGGACGAGGATGGTCTTCAGGTCATCCCTGCGCGGCATGGGTCACCTCGCCCTCGCCCCGCCGCTCGAGCATCGCCTCGCGGAACCGCCGGAACAGGTACAGGCTGTCGCTCGGGCCGGGCGCCGCCTCGGGGTGGTACTGCACCGAGTAGACGGGACGGTCGGGCACCTCGAGCCCCTCGACGCTGCCGTCGTTCAGGCTCCGGTGCGTGACGCGGGCCACCGCGGGGTCGAGGCTGCCGTCGGGCACGGCGTAGTTGTGGTTCTGGCTGGTGATCTCCACGCGCCCGGTGGCCAGGTTGCGCACCGGGTGGTTGGCGCCGTGGTGGCCGAAGGGCAGCTTGATGGTCTCGGCGCCCAGGGCGCGGGCCATCAGCTGGTGGCCCAGGCAGATGCCGAACACGGGCAGGCCGCTGTCCAGCACGCGGCGCACCGTGTCGACCAGCTGCGGCTGCGAGGCCGGATCGCCGGGCCCGTTGCTCAGGAACACGCCCTCGGTGGGCCGGGCCAGCAGGTCGGCGGCCGGCGTGTGGGCCGGGAACACGCGCACGCGGCAGCCCTCGGCCGCCAGCCGGTGCAGGATGCTCTGCTTGACGCCGCAGTCGAGCACCGCGACCTCGCAGGGCGCGTTCGCCTGCGGCAGCTGCGCGTAGCGGTACGGTTCCTTCGTCGTGACGCGGGCCACCCAGTCCACGCTCTCGATGGGCGGCAGCGCGCGGGCCCGGGCCACCAGCGCGTCGGGGTCGCCGGCGCCGATGAACCCGCGGCAGGTGCCGCCGTCGCGCACGGCCACCGTCAGCGCGCGCGTGTCCACGTCGGCGATGGCGGGCACGCCGGCCCGGCGCAGCACCTCGTCCAGCGTGGTCTCGCGGCGGCGGTGGTAGCTGCGGCGGCAGAAGTCGCGGATGACCACGCCCGTCGGGTGCAGCTTCGCCGATTCGCTCTCGCCGGCGTGGATGCCGTAGTTGCCGATGTGGCTGGCGGTGAAGACGACGATCTGGCCGGCGTAGCTCGGGTCGGTCAGGATCTCCTGGTAGCCGGTCATGCCCGTGTGGAACACGACCTCGCCGCCCGCGCCCGTCGGTGCGCCGATCAGCCGGCCCGGGAACACCCGGCCGGTCTCCAGGGCGATGCAGGCGTCCATCAGGCGATCACCGTCCCGCCGGCGGCCTCGCCGTGCTCGGCGTCCTCGTCGTGGCCGACGACCGCGAAGGTGGTGCGGTCGGTCGGGTTGATCACCGCGTCCTTGATCGAGTCGAGCCCCTGCAGGTACTGCAGCAGGCGGGCCACGCCCAGGGCGAAGCCGCCGCGCGCCACGGGCGCGGCCGCGAAGTCCTCGAGGTAGAGGTCGTAGGCCCGGCGCACCGCGGCGCGGTTGCGCTTGGCCAGCAGCCCGGCGTCGGGCTTGTCCTTGCCCCGCGCCGCGGCCGCCTGGGCGGCCGCGAAGCCACCCGCGCGCTCGAGCAGGCGGCGGTAGCCGTCCGAGCCCTCGAGCTGTGCGCGCATGACCGCGGCCTCGGGCTCGCGCTCGCCGCCGTCGGTGGTCTCGCCCGCGTAGGGCAGGATCAGCTCGACGCTGACGGTCTGCGCCGCGTCCGCGGGGTCCCGCCGCAGGTTGAACGGCTTCAGGTCGGCCGGCAGGTGGGTCAGGAAGAAGGGCGTCTCGCCGAAGTAGCGGCACAGCGCCGCCTCGACGTCGCGGTGCAGGTCCTCGCCGAAGCGCAGCGAGAAGCCGCGCGCGTTCAGCACCGCCAGCGCCTCGCGGTAGGTGATGCGCGGCAGCGCGATGCCGACCATGCGGTCCAGCCGCGTCACGTGGCGGCCGCCCAGCAGGTCGGCGCCCAGGTCCAGGGCCACGGTCTTCAGCAGGCGTTCCTGCAGGCCGCACAGGCCGTCCAGGTCCAGGCCGCGGCGCTCGGCCTCGATCAGCTTGAAGCCCGACAGGTGGCGCTCGTCCACCTTCCACTCGCGGCGCAGGCTCTCGCCCTCGCACCACACGGCGGGGAAGCCCTGGGCGATCATCCCGTCCAGTTCCATCTGCCCGCCCTGGCGCGCGAACGCCAGGTGGCCGTGGTGGTCCACGGCGAAGCTCGCGTCCATGGCCTCGCAGGCTTCGCCCACGGCAGCCAGGGGACCCAGCGGCACCTCGTTGAAGCCCTCGTCCTCGAGGAAGCGGCGGATGGCGCGCACCACGCGGTTGTGGATGGCGAGACGACGCGCCACGGGGCGCGGCCGGCCGGGCGCACTGAACAGGGCGGACTGGTGCATCGCGGACTGGGGCTGATCAGCCATGGCGGGGCTCCTTTCGGCGCTCACGGGCGCCGATTAAAGGTTCGCGCGCGGCAAGGCGGCGATGGCGACGGGCAAAAAAAATTCCCCGGACGCCGCCAGGGCGCCGGGGCAGAACCGGGGCATCGGGGATGTCGACGGTTTCGGGCAGCAACAGCACGATGTCCAATCCCGGTTCCTTTCGGGCTCGCGGGCCTCGGTTAAAGGATCGGGCGGGAGAATAACGGCGGGGCCCCGCCGCGTCAAGAACCAAGGGGCCGGGCGGGCCCCTAGAAGGCCTCCATGACCGTGATGTAGGTGCCCGACTGTCCGGCGTCGCCGCGGGCGAAGTCCAACCGCAGCTTGATGTTGGCCTCGGGGTCGAACAGCCAGCGCAGGCCGGCGCCCAGCGAGGGGTGCAGCTGGTCCAGGTGCATCCGGCCATAGGTGTCGCCCACCCCGCCGACGCCCGCGAAGGCCGCCACGCCCAGGCGCCCCTTCACGTGGGCCCGCAGCTCGCCCTGCACCACCACGGCCTGCCGGTCGCGGTAGCGCCCGGTCCAGTAGCCGCGCAGCCGCGACGAGCCGCCCACCATGGCCATCATGTTGAATGGCGGTTCGCCGCCCGTGGACTGGCTGTAGGCCTGCACGGCCAGCACCACGCCGGGCTTCAGGGTGCGGTAGTGCCGCAGGTCCAGGATCACCTGCTCGAAGGTGTGGTCGCTGCCCAGCAGACTGCCGAAGGCCCGCAGTTGCAGCTGGGCGACGTTGCCTCGCTCGGCCGAGAACAGCTTGTCGCGGCTGTCGTAGGCGACCACC
>DAOPJF010000068.1:0-9956 GCA_035399525.1 Candidatus Krumholzibacteriia bacterium
CCGGGCGCCCATCCACGAGCAGGCGCGCGAAGTAGGCGCCGCTGGGCACCGCACGTCCGGCGCGGTCCAGGCCGCGCCAGGTGACCTGCTGCGGCCCGGCGGCCATCGTGCCGCCGCCCAGTTCGGCCACCAGCTCGCCGCGCACCGAGTAGATGCGCACCTCGGCCCGCCCGTCGTGCGGCAGGGCGAAGCGGATCGTCGTCGCCGGGTTGAACGGGTTCGGCTGCACGGCCAGGTCGTAACCGGCGAACGGGACCTCATCCGCGACGCCGCTCAGCTGGCCCGGGGTGCGCACGACCAGCTCCACCGCCTGGGCACCCAGGTCGAGGGAGACGTGGTCCTCCGCGCGCATCGAGCGCACGACGACCCGGTTCTCGCCGACGTGGTACAGCTCGAAGTCCTGCCCGTCGGGCCAGCGCCGGTTCACCCAGCTGAGCTCGGCCTTGCCCGTGCGGGCCGGCTTGACCCGCACGCGCCAGCTCATGTCGCGGCCGTTCAGGGGAGCGGTGATGTCCGAGGCCAGGGCGTCGCCGCTGGGCAGGTGCCACTCGGGCCGCAGCAGGGTCACGCTCGTCCCGCCGGTCGGGGTCGACGGCGGCCGCGGCAGGTCGTGCACCGCGTCGAAGCCGTCGGTGGCCGTGGCGTCGGCCCCGATGGTCGCCGTGCGCACGTGGCCGCTGCCGTCGTCGAGGCTGAGCACCGTCCGCCAGCGGTCGGCGGGCGCGGGCACCTCGATGGCCGACTTGGTCAGGCGAAGCGGGGGATCGAGAAAGTTCGGCCACGAGAAGGAGAGCGTCGTGCCCGGCTGCATGGCCGCCACCCAGTAGCCGTGCCAGGCCTGCAGGTCGACGGTGCCGACGTAGTCGTCCTGGACCTGGTCGTAGTCGACCATGCCCGACACCCAGTTCAGCAGCAGGGCGTCGGGCCAGGGCAGCGTCACCCCGCCGAGGGTCACGCGCACGCTCTCGACCGGACCGGGGAACCACAGCGGATAGCCGATGAGGTTCCAGCCCGATTCCAGCGGCAACGGGACGGTGGTCAAGGTGCGCTCGCCGGTCATGGTCCAGGTGAAGCCCGTGTCGGTGGCCAGCCAGTAGCCGTGGCCCAGCGCTGCGGGATCGCTCCCGTCCAGCAGGCCGTAGCCGCCGCTCGTGGTGAAGTCGAAGGCGTAGCCGGTGCCCGGCACCTGGCCGAGCACGACGTCGTCGAACGTTCCGCTCCCGTCGGGCGCCAGCGGCAGGCCGATCAGCGACCAGCCGGCGGCGAGGGTGCGCGATGTCGGCGCGAGCTCGGGCAGCGGCACGCCGCCCACCCTCAATTCGAAGCGGTAGGTGCTGGCGCCGTCGGCGTCGAACACGTAGCTGAGGTCCGGGAACATGTTGTACGTCTGGCCCGACTGCAGGTCGTGCAGCATCAGGTTGATGTGGGCGGACTCGTCGAAGTTCGGCGTGAAGGACAGCGTGACCGGGCCGGCCTGGTCGGTCTCGACCATCAGCGGCCAGGTCTTGGTCTCGGTCAGCGGATCGTAGTCGCCGCGCGCGTCGCGCCGGAAGCGCGGGCCCAGGGGCCACCCGTCGTGCTCGAAGCAGGCGGCCACGAAGTGCGACGGCGGGGGCGTGGGCTCGGGCAGGTCGATGCCCGCGTCGTACCCGTCGGTGGCCACGGCCGCGACCATGGCGATGTTGCCCGAGTCCACCAGGCCGCCCGCGGTGGCGCCGACGCCAATCTCGACCGGCGTGTAAGGGGCCGGCACCGCGCCCACCTCGAGGGTGAACGTGCGCGTGCCGCCGGTGGTCGAGTAGCTGTAGCTCAGGTTGGGGAACAGCGACGTGCGCAGGCCCGTCGCCTGGTCGGTCAGCGCCAGGCCGATGCCGTCCGCGGCCGAGAACGGCGGCGCGAAGTCGATGGTGACCAGTTCGTCGGCCGGCGCGTCGGGAGTGGTCATCGTGAAGGTCCAGGAGCGGACTTCGGCGTGGAGGTCGTAGGCGATCCGAATATCGCTACGGAAGATTCTGTACCATTCGCCCCATTCCGGGTGTGGGATCTCAAGCAGGCCGTTGTCGTCAGGAAGGTCGAAGACATAGTCGTAGCCGTCTGATGCCGAAAGGTCGGCTCCAATCGTGATCGAATCGCCTGCGGCCGCGATGTCGATCTTCCACTCGGGAATGCTGTTGCTGCAGGACGGCAGGTAGACGCATTCGCCGCCGAAGCGGAAAGCGGGAGCGAGAAAGTCTCCAGTGACGGGATACGCCTTGTTCAGGCGGAAGTCGTCGTTGAAGTCCGTCAGTGCAAGGAATCCCGGCATCGATGGGACGTTGTCCACTGGACTCAGGAAGACGTCACCAGGAACTCCGAGATAGTAGGTCCCAAGAGTGGCACAGACTGCTTGTCCATTGACCACAGGAATGTTACAGCCAGCCAGGAAGTTCGGAGGCGAAAGGAAGTTGGTCGTGCCGGCCGGGTAGTAAATGCTGGTGTTGAACACGTTGGCCGGCCAAATGACCTTGAACTCAAAGCCTCCGAGTACTGTGATGGGAGAAACCAGATCGCTGTCCGGGCTGCCCGTGTGCTCGTTCAACGGGTTCAGGACAACGGCATAGAGCGTCACGGGACCAGCAGGCCCATTGTAACAAGTGTCGAGAATTCCCGTTGGAGTCTGCGAAGTGAAAATTCCGATCGTGCTCGGACAATCCAGCACCTGCCCGCTCGCCGCGGACACGACGGCCAGTGCCGCCAGGAACGCCAGAATCAACATTCTCTTCACGTGATCTTCCCCCTGTTGAAGTGCAGGCCGACGGCCGCCGCGCCATCGGCGCGGGGCCGCGATGGAACTCAGGCAGACGGGACCAGGCTGCCGGACCACCCCCTTCGGGGCGCACGACGGCAGGGGCCCGCAAGCGCGGGCGCGCGGCGACGGCGGCAGATCGGGCATGAGGGCATGGATCGATACCGGACAACAAAACTGCTAAATATTACCGTGAACGGCACATTTACCCATGAACGATCGTGCGGTGTCAAGAGGTCGGTGGGATCCGGCGTGCGAACGCCGCCACGGCACTGGTGGCAAACAAAAAAGAGGCGGCGGACCGAAGTCCGCCGCCCCTGTCCGCCGTGCCAACGGCAGTCGTCTTACCGGTAGGAAGCCTTCAGCTGGCCCCAGCTGGCCGGCTCCTCGTCAGGCATGGCCTTCGAGCCGCTGTCGATCGGGCCGTCCGGGCACTCGAGCTCGTTGTAGGCCGCGAGCTGGTTCTTGACGTCCAGGATCTGGTCGCGGGCCGCACCCGAGGGCTTGCTGCGCAGCGGGTACATGGCCAGCAGCGCGTCGGCCTCGGAGATCGCCGGGTTGATGCTCGGGTCCGAGCCGCTCAGCACGTTCAGCTTGGCCGCGATCAGGTGGTAGGCCAGGATGATCGTCGCATCGCCGCGCACCGGCGTGTTCATGATGGCCAGCAGGTGGGCCTGGTCATAGGTGACGCCGCCGAGGGTCAGCGAGGTGACCGGCCAGTTCTCCGCATGGTTCTTCCAGTAGCCGGGCGTGTAGTTGCAGATGTGGGTCGCGCAGTCGCAGGTGAAGGTCGCCTGGAACTCGCCGGTGGTCGTCTCGAAGTTGCCGGTGCTGCCCAGCGGGGCGACCAGCGTCACGTGCACGGTGGCGGTGTAGGTGCCGCACAGCTCCTGGCCCCAGGCGCCCATGTACCAGACGTCCTGGTAGGTGGTGCCGGGGTTGTTCAGCACCTGGCTGCTCGAGGTGCTCGCCACGGTGGCGCCGCCCTCGTCGACCAGGTTGGCGGTGTACGACAGGGTGGCCGTCAGGGCCGAGCCCCAGTGGATATTGGCGTCGACCGACCAGCCGTCGCAGTCGGCCGTGCCGGTCACGCTGGTCAAGGTCGTGGCGAACGCGAAACCGGGCAGCGCGAGCACCGCCAGCAGCGCAGCAACCTTCAGCATCATCTTCATGGGAGTACCCCTCCTGATCTCAGGCATTGGTTTTGAGAATCCCCCCGGGTTTCAGGCCCATCGGGCAACGAGAAAAACGATATCACAAAATTGGAACAGAGATCAAACAGAATCGTGACCATTTCGGACGAATTTTCCTACCCGTCCGCGGCGCCTCGCCCAGCCAGCCACCCCGTGGTCCAGCAGTTCTGGAAGTTGAACCCGCCGGTAATGCCATCGATATCAAGGACTTCCCCGGCCAGGTGCAGCCCGGGGCAGGGGCGGCTGGCCATGGTCCTGAAGTCGACCTCGGCCAGGGCGACGCCCCCGCAGGTCACGAATTCCTCCTTGAACGGGGCCTGGCCGGTGACCGGCAGGATGGTGCCCTTCAGGGCCGAGGCGAGGCGGCGCCGCGGTTCCTTGCCCAGGTCGGCCCAGCGCGCCGGATCGGGAATGCCGCACTCGCGCACCAGGGCCGCCCAGAGGCGGGCGGGCAGGGGATGGGGGTGGTCGCCGGCGATCTGCCGCTTGCCGTGGTCGCGGATGCGGTCCCGCAGCAGGGCGTCGGCATCGGCGGTCGCGGGCAGCCAGTCGACGGCGAGTTCGAACGCGTAGCCGCGGTCGCAGAGGGCGCGCGCGCCCCACGCCGAAAGCCGCAGCACGGCGGGTCCGCTGACGCCCTTGTGGGTGATCAGCAGCGGACCGGACGAGTCGAGGCCCTCGGCCTTCAGGCGCACCTCGGTCGCCACGCCGGCCAGGCCGGCCAGCAGCGGCGCCGACGAGCGGAAGGTGAACAGCGACGGCACGGGCGGCACGATGGTGTGGCCCAGCGCCGCAGCCAGGTCGTAGCCCGAGGGCCCGCCTCCGGCCGACGTGCGGCCGCCCGTGGCCAGGACCACGGCGCGCGCGGCCAGGTCGCCGCCGGAGGTGCGGCACCCGAACCCTTCGCCGGTGCGCTCGAGCGCGGTGACGACGGTGCGCGTGCGCACCTCGACGCCGGCCGTGCGCGCCGCGCCCACCAGGGCCTCGACGATGGTCGCCGAGCGGTCGGTGACCGGGAACATGCGGCCGTCGTCCTCGGTCTTCAGGCGCACGCCCTCGGCGGCGAACCAGGCCTCGGTCTCGGCCGGGCCGAAGTGGTGGAACGGTCCGCGCAACTCGCGCCCGCCGCGGGGGTAGGACTTCACCAGTTCCCGGGGGTCGAAGCAGGCGTGGGTCACGTTGCAGCGGCCGCCGCCCGAGACCGCGACCTTGCGCAGCACGTCGGCGCCCTGCTCCAGCAGCAGCACGGGTTCGCCGGGGCGCGCCCGGCGCGCCGTGATCGCGGCCATGAACCCGGCCGGCCCGCCCCCGATGACGATGATCATGCTGCTCCCGGCGCGTTGTCCGCGCGGTCGATCGTGCCTATCCTGTGGGCCGATCATCGCAGAATCCCGCCACCCCGGCCACCAAGGAGACGAGCCATGCCCAAGGTCGGCACCAAGGCCCCCGCGTTCACGCTGCCCAACCAGGACGGCCGGAAGATCAAGCTGTCCGACTTCCAGGGCAAGACCGTCGTGCTGTTCGCCTACCCGAAGGCCGCCACCAGCGGATGCAGCGTGCAGGCCAAGGGCTTCCGTGACAATCTTGCTGCGATCACGAAGGCCGGGGGCGTGGTGCTGGGCATCAGCCCCGACCCGGTGGCAAAGCTGAAGAAGTGGCACGACAAGGAGGCCTTCGGCTACGACCTGCTGTCGGACGAAGACCACGCCGTGCTGGAGAAGTACGGCGCCTGGGGCGAGAAGTCGATGTACGGGAAGACGTACTTCGGCGTGGTGCGCAGCCACTGGGTGATCGGTCCCGACGGAAAGATCGTCGACGAGCAGATCAAGATCTCGCCCGCCGACAGCATCGCCAAGGGCACGGCCTGCGCCCTGGGGAAGGAGTAGCCATGCGCACCCTGGTCGCGACGATCCTGCTGGCGGCGGCCCTGGCCGGCGCAGCGCAGGCGGCCTCGCCTCTCGACGCCTTCGCTCCCTTCGGCGGCAAGACCTTCCGCGGCACCTTCACCGATCCCGGCGGCAAGGTGATGACCGACGTCTCCCACTGGGAGATGATCCTCGGGGGCAAGGCCGTGCGCTCGGTGCACTCGCTCAACGACGGCGAGTACGGCGGCGAGACGCTGATCTTCATGGATGGCGAGCGGCAGGGCCTGGCCTTCGTCTACGTCACCACGGCGGGCTTCCGCACCGAGGGCACCATCGAGGTGGTCGATGACGGCTTCACCAGCCACGAGGTCGTCAAGGGCGACGCCGGCGGCATCACCGAGGTGCGCGCGACGGCGAAGCTGCTGCCCGACGGCACCATGACCATGGTCTCGGAGTTCCTGCAGGGCGGCCAGTGGAAGCCGGGTCACACCATCACCTACGTCGAGGATCCGCTGGCCGAGGTCTTGTTCCGCTGACCCTTTCTGCCGTATGCTCAAGGGGCGGGCACGGGGCCCGCCCCTTCGCGTTTCCGGGAGATCGTGTGGTGAAGCAAGCCGTTTCCATCCTGGGCATCCTGCTCGTCCTGGCCGGCCCGGCCTTCGCGGACGGGCTTCCCGATCCGGAGATCTCCCGGCTGACGATGGCGACGCCCACGGCCACGCTCATGGTGCGTCCCGACGGCGGCGGGCCGCCGTTCACGCAGGCCCGCGGCCCGGGCGGTGGCGCGGTCGATGCCACCGTGACGCTGCTGCTGCTGGATACGGCCGCCTTCCCGATCGCCGGCTTTCCCCGCGAGGACCTGTGGCTGATCGCGGCGGACGGAAACCTGACGGCGTGCGGGCTGCCGGGACTGCTGCCCGACCAGGCCACGGGCTGGGACGGGACCACGACGTGGGTCGATCCGCCGCGGGCCGGCGGATGGTCGGCGGGGCCCGTGTACGGAGTCGTCAACGGCATCGTGCTGCCGACGGCGGGGCTGGACCTGGGGCTCGTCTCGGCCGACCTGAACGGCGACGGGAGCGTGGACCTGCGCGACGCGGGACCCTTCGTCATCGACTACTGGGCCGGCTACGCCTTCCGCAGCGACCTGAACGCCGACGGCGTGCTCAATCTCAGCGACCTGGGCCTGTTCGCCGGGGCGATCGGGGCCGCGTGCCCGTGAAGAGCCCATGCCCGCCGCCAAGTAGGCGCTGCAGCGGCCCGGTGTTGTTTCGGTCCTGACCTTCTCGTATCATCAGCAAAGGCCGCTCCCCGGCGGCCCGTATAGACCATACCATATCGGAAGGTGTTCACCATGAGACAAGGTGCATGCATCCTGGCTCTCGCCGCCGCGGCGTTCGCGGCGCCCCTGGCCCCGGCCAGCGACGTTCCCGACCTTTCCCTCAGCCTGTTGGTCATGGCCTCGCCCGAGGCGACCCTGCTCGTGCGCCCCGACGGCAACGGTCCGGCGTTCACCCAGGCGCGAGGGCCGGGTGGCGTTGTCATCGACGCTACGCTCACGTTGACCCTGGTCGACGGCTTCGGCAATCCCATCGTGAATTGGCCGCGGGAGGACACGTGGCTGGAGGCCGCCGACGGCGGGTTGGTCTCGTGCCTCGGCGTGTTCTCGGGGCTGCTGCCGGACCGCGACACCGACAGGCAGGGCCAGACCGTCTGGGTCGATCCCCCACTGGGCGGCGGTTGGTCGACGGCGGGTGCGGTTTGCTACGTCCACGATGAGGCCATGCCGCTGGCGCCGCTGGACCTCACCTTCGTGTCGCCGGACCTGAACGGGGACGGCCGGGTCGACCTGAGCGATGCCGGCCCCTTCGCCGCCGACCTGCAGGGCAGCTACGCCGTGCGCAGCGACCTGAACGCCGACGGCGTCATCAACATCAGCGATGCGGGGATCATGAGCTCGGCCATCGGCATCTCGTGCCCGTAGTCGCCGTGTCGGCGCCTAGTCGAACGCCGCCACGCCCAGGTCGTCGATGGCCGCCAGCACCGCGGCGTGCACCGCGCCGTTGCTGACGATGACGCCCAGGTTGTCCTCGAGGCGGTAGCCCTTCCCGAAGTCGAGCCGGCGGCCGCGCACGTCCGTGACCTGGCCGCCGGCCTCGAGCACCGCCAGCACGCCGGCGGCGTGGTCCCAGATCTTCTCGCGGTAGTCGCCGCTGCGCGGCAGGCGCAGGTAGGCCTCGGCCTCGCCGCGGGCCACGACGGCGTACTTGGTCATGCTGTCCAGGCGGCGGGGCTCGGCGGTGATGGCCAGGTGCGCGGCGATGCGGGCCGCGTCGTCGTGGGACGAGTGGGCGGCCTCCACCGACTCGCAGAAGCGGATGCGCGACGGCGCGCCCTCGGGGCTGACATGCACCGGCCGGGCCGGGCCGTCGACCGCCATGGGCCGCTGCCAGGCGCCCAGGCCGCGCACGGCGACCACGATCGTGCCGTCGCCGCGGGGGCCGTCCAGTGCGGGTCCCAGGTTGGGGCAGGCCAGGGCCGACACGGCGATCACGCCGTCGACGATCAGCGCCAGGCCCACGGCGTACTGTTCGCCGCGCAGGAAACCCTTGGTGCCGTCGATGGGGTCGAGGGTCCAGAAGCGGGCGCTGTGCTGCTGGGCGTTGCCGCGGTCGATCCACGCGCAGACGTCGGCGGCCGATGCGCCGGCCGCTCGCTCGCGGACGTGGGCGACCACGCGGTCCAGCAGCGCGGCGTTGGCGGGATCGCGCAGCTCGGCGCTGTCCTCTTCGCCGATCACCGGGTCGCCGGGGAACGCCGCGGCGAGCGCGCGGCAGACCAGGGCCTGGCTGCCGTAGTCGGCCACGGTGACCGGGCTCTTGTCCTTCTTCTGCATGGCGCCCGGGTCGATGCCCGCCTGCACCTCGCGGCACAGCAGGCCGGCCTCGCGGACGGCGGCGACGGCCGCCTCGACGTCGCGGGCCAGGGGATGGATGCTCCAGGGGTTCGTCACGCGCCTACTCCCACTCGATGGTGCCGGGCGGCTTGCTGGTCAGGTCGTAGGTCAGGCCGCTGATGCCGTGAAGAGCCATCACCTGCTGCCGGATCTCGTGCAGCACCTCCAGCGGCAGCTCGGCCGCGGTCGCGGTCATGGCGCGCTCGCTCAGGATGGGACGCACGATGCACAGCTCGCGGCCCTTGCCGTCGATCTCCAGGGGCACCAGCACCGTCGGGCACTGCCACACCTTGTCGTACAGGTCGTGGCGGCGCAGGGCCTCCATGACGATGTGGTCGCACTCGCGCAGCAGGTCCAGCCGATCGCGGGTCATGCCCGCCGCCAGCGGCCGGAAGGTCGTCGGCATCGTGTCGGTCAGGTTCCACAGGGCGCGGTTCAGGCCGCCGACGGTCTTGAACACCTTGCCGGCGAGCTCCTTCAGCGCGGTCCAGTCGGCCTGGCCGTGGAACAGCACCGGGTGCTCGTAGCTGCGCAGGTCGGCCTTCACGCCGACGGACCTGATGGGCAGCGGCACGGCGCGCAGCCCGGCCGACCGCGCGGCCCGGTCCACGGCCGGCGCGATCTCGTCCAGCTTGGCCTGGTCGGCGACGGTGCCGTCCGAGCAGAGCAACCGCACGCCCAGGCCCGGGCCCGGGAACGGGTGCCGCCAGATCATGTCGTGGGGGATGCCCAGCATCTCGCCCAGCTCGCGCACCTCGACCTTGTACAGGTCGGCCAGGGGCTCGACCACCTTCCCCGCGGCGATCATCTCCTCGATGATGGGCACGCGGTTGTGGTGGGTCTTGATGGTGTCGGCCCGCTTCGTGCCGCCGGTCTCGATGGTGTCGGGGTAGATGGTGCCCTGGCCCAGCAGGTGGTCCTGCAGGCCCAGGCGGCGCGCCTCGTCCTCGAACACCTTGATGAACGTGTCGCCGATGGCGCGGCGCTTGGCCTCGGGCTCGATCTTCCCCTCGAGCGCGGCCAGGAAGGCGTCGCTGGCGTCGATGAAGTGCAGGTCGTCGCCCAGGCCGAAGTCGCCGAACATGCGCACGACGCCGGCCGACTCGTCCTTGCGCATCAGGCCGTTGTCCACGTGCAGCAGCTTCAGGCGGCCGGGC
>DAOPJF010000069.1:0-9752 GCA_035399525.1 Candidatus Krumholzibacteriia bacterium
ACCGTGCCCCCCTCGTACCATCCCTCGAGGCTGCGGCTGGCGGCGTGCACCAGCTGCGGCACGCCGTCATCGACCACGATGATCCCTAGGTGGCCGATGACCAGCCCGTGCTCGTCGCGCAGGGCGCGCGCGGCCGGGTCGCGGGGGTCGAGCACGAGCCAGGCGACGTCGCCCTCGCGCAGGTCGGCCGGATCGAGCGCCTCCTCGGGCACCCAGGTGAACGAGCCCGCCGGGTAGCGGGCGGTCCCCAGCGTATCGGACCGCGCGCCGTGCAGCGTCGAGGTGATGTCTTCGCCCCAGTGCCCGCTGCGCACCATGTCCAGGCTGTAGTCGAGGTGGGTGGGATCGTCGTAGTCGACCCGGCCGTCCGGCCCCACGACGTCGCGCGGACGGGCGCCGGCGAAGCGCGTGCGCAGCGCCCAGGCCACGGCGGCGCGGCCGTCGCCGCCCCGGGCCAGCTCGGTCACGCGGTACACCAGGCTGACGCAGTCCTGCCGCTCGTCGAGCACCAGGCGCCCCAGGGTCGCGTAGCCGCTGTCGGCCAGCCCGAAGCAGTAGGTCGCCCCCGGCGCTGCGGCGAAGCGGCGGGCCCACAGGCCCACGCGAGCCGGCAACGGCAGCGACGGATCGATCTCGGGCCCGGCAGGCCCGGCCGCAGCACGTTCTCCGCCGTTGGCCGCCAGGGCGCGGTCGATCGCCTGCGCGTCGGGATCGCCGGCGCAGGCGGCGAGCGCCAGCAGCAGCATCGGCAGCAGCAGCATCCGGGTCATGGTCGTCCTTTCACCTCGGTTCGGGGGCGGCCTTCAGCTTCGACGCCGGTCCGGACCCTGTCAACGCCCGCCCGCGGTTGCGCGATCGGCCTCCGCGACCCATACTCGCCGCAACGCATCTTCGGGGAGGATTCCATGGCTGGACGCGCCCGGCTGCGCGCCGCCCTCGGCCTCGTGCTGGGCGCCGGCGCCGGCTTCCTGGTGAACAAGTGGGTGACCTGCCACGGCGGCGGGTGAAACATCACCTCGAACCCGGTCCTGATGACGCTCATGGGAGCGGCGCTGGGCTGGTCGCTCCTCTCCGGCGGAGAGGACTCGCGGGGCGAGGGCGGACGCTGACGTTCTTCAGGCCCCGGACGGGACGGGCTGGAACAGGGCGCGGCCCTGGTAGGTGAGCGCGCCGGCGGCATCGACGCCGAGATCCGGGAAGGCCAGGCGCGGCAGGCTCTCGCCGCAGAGAGCACAGGTCCCGGCGGTCGCCGCCGGCCGTTCGCTCCCGGGCAGGTCGATGCGTCCGTTGCGCACCATCTCCACCAGGCGCTTGCGCAGCAGCTCGACCTCGGACCGCCAATCCATCAACTGACGCTCCAGCAGGTCCAGGGCCGCATCGTCCACGCGGCCCGACGCCACCGCCTCGACCTGGGCCAGCAGCGCCCGGTAGGCGGCCTCGGCCCTCACGAACTGGACCCCGTAATCCTCGCAGTGTTCGCAGGCCGGCACAGGCATGATCGCTCCTCCGCCCCCGGTATCGACCGGGGATAGCGGCAGTTGAGCCGCGGGGTGGCGCATCGATCTCCCACTGCAATGGTCTGATTTGTCACAAAATTGTCATCGAAATTTCTTGAAAGCGAAACCGGGTGATTTAAATTTAACAACGCGAGGCCGGGTGCTGATGGACCAGCAGGCCCCGCCGGCGGGACCGGACAACCCTCCCGCCCCAACCCGACCGGAGGCTGACGAACATGCGGAAGACCATGACTGTGACGGCGCTGCTCGCGCTGGGCGCCCTGCTGGTGGCGGCCCTGCCCGCCGCGGCCATGAAGACCATCGCCGAGCACCAGGAGCTGACCGGCCCCTACAAGACCGGCTCCGATGTGACGGCGGCCTGCCTGCAGTGCCACGAGGACGCGGCCCACGACTTCATGAAGACCTCGCACTGGACCTGGATGCCCGAACAGAACGTGGTGGGCAAGGGCGTGGTGCCCCTGGGCAAGAAGAACACGGTGAACAACTTCTGCATCGCCGTCGATTCCAACTGGCCGCGCTGCACCAGCTGCCATGCCGGCTACGGGTGGAAGGACGCGAACTTCGACTTCACCAACGCCGAGAACATCGACTGCCTGGTCTGCCACGACCAGACCGGCAAGTACAAGAAGTTCCCCACCGGCGCCGGCGATCCGGTCTACGAGCCCACCGAGTGGGAAGGCAAGATCTGGGAGCCGGTCGACCTGGCCAGCGTCGCGCGTTCGGTGGGCAAGCCCAACCGTGTCAACTGCGGCGCCTGCCACTTCTCGGGCGGCGGCGGCAACAACGTCAAGCATGGCGACATGGAGAAGGCCCTGCTGCAGCCCAGCCGCGAGCTCGACGTGCACATGAGCGCGGACGGCGGCAACTTCCAGTGCCAGGAGTGCCACAGCACGAAGAACCACGTCATCGCGGGCAACGCCATGTTCGCGTCGCCCGGCGGCCGGAACCACCTCGAGTGCACCTCGTGCCACGAGGCCGACCTGCACGCGAAGAAGATCCTCAACTGGCACGCCAAGTCGGTGGCCTGCCAGACCTGCCACATCCCCGAGTTCGCGCGCTCGAACCCCACCAAGATGTGGTGGGACTGGACCTCGGCCGGCGACAAGAACCGCGCCGTGAACACCGACGAGAACGGCATGCCCGACTACGACGCCAAGAAGGGCGAGTTCAAGTGGGGCAAGAACGTCGTCCCCTCGTACGCGTGGTACGACGGCGTCAGCGGCCAGTACCTGCTGGGCGACAAGATGAACCCCGACCAGGTCACGCGCCTGAACTGGCCGCAGGGCAACCGCACCGACGCGCAGTCGAAGATCTACCCCTTCAAGGTCATGCGCGCCGTGCAGCCCTACGACAAGGGCCGCAAGGTCATCGCCGTGCCGAAGCTGTTCGGCAAGACCGGCTACTGGAAGACCTTCGACTGGAACGACGCCATCAAGCAGGGCATGGAGACCGTGGGCCAGGAGTACAGCGGCGAGTACGGCTTCGCCGAGACCGAGGCCTGGTGGAAGATCAACCACATGGTCGCGCCCAAGGAGATGGCCCTGAAGTGCGCCAACTGCCACGGCGAGAACGGCCGCATGGACTGGAAGGCCCTCGGCTACGCCGGCGATCCGAACACCAAGCGCGGCATCGCGCGGTTCGAGCTGAGCGAGGAGTACAAGGACTGACCGCCCCGCACACGGTCAGGACGACGAAGGGCGCCCCCGCGGGGGCGCCCTTTCGCTTTCCCTGCGGATCGCGGCCTAGCTGTCCGGCGGGAACACGGTGGTCCAGTCGCGCTGCATGTCCACCACGGTCCAGCCGTGCGCGGCCGCCTCGTCGAGGGCCTTGTCCAGCCGCCCTACGTGTGACGCGCGGTCGTAGGCGAACTCGCGCGCCGCGTCGGTGTGGTGCACCAGCAGCCCGAACCGCGGTCCGGCCCCGGCGGTCGTCCACTGCAGCATGGCCAGGTCGCCGTCCGAGTTGCCGAAGGCCGCCAGCGGCCGCCGACCAATGATCGCGTCGATGGCCAGGGGCTTGCCCTCCTTGTCGTCGAGGTAGGCCAGCTCGGGCTTGCGCACGATGACCGGGCCGTCCTCCCGCAGCTCGAAGGCCGTGGCGATGCGGCTGCCGATGACCTGCTCGGGCGGGATGCCGTAGACGGCCTCGCTCCAGGGCCGCATGAAGGCCACGCCGCCGCCGGAGACGATCCACGTCCTGAACCCGGCGCCCCGCAGGTACGCCAGCAGCTCGACCATGGGCTGGTAGACGGTGCGCGTGTAGGCGCGGCCGAGCGTGGGGTGGCGCGCCTCGGCCAGCCACGTCGAGACCAGGCCGGCGAACTCGTCGGTGGTCGTGCCCGCGTGCGTGACCATGACGACCTTCAGCAGGCCCTTCTCGCCCTCGGCCAGCACGCCGTTCACGTCGCCGGCCGCCGCCGCGGCCAGCACCGGGTCGCCCGCCCACTCGGGATGGTCGGGCGCCATCGCCCGCACGCGATCCAGCGCGAAGGCCAGCTGCGTGTAGAAGGGCTGCTCGCACCACAGGGTGCCGTCGTTGTCGAACACGGCGATGCGCTCGGCCTCGGGCACGAACCCGGACGAGGCCGGATCGGTCACCCGGGCCACGAACGCCACGATGGCGTCGCGGGTCGGGCCGGCGTTCCACGACGGCAGGGGATCGGCCGCCGCCGCGCCGCGACCATCGTCGACCGGGGCGCCGCAGCCGGCGGTCAGGATCAACAGGGCAAGAATGACCATCGTGCGCGATTTCATCGTTCATCCTCCCATGGGTAGCAGTCGGTCGACTACGCGAGATCGAACCCATCCCCCAGCGTGGGCACCGTCACGTCGGCGCCCGTCTCCTGGCGCAGCCCGCCGGCCAGGGCCGCCGCCGCCTCGGGCTCGCCATGCACCACGAAGATGCGGCGCGGCGGCCGGGGCGCCGAGGCCACCCATCGCAGCAGCTCATCGCGGTCGGCGTGGCTGCTGAGCCCCTGCACCGTCAGCACCTCGGCATTCACCGGCACGTTCTGCCCGTGCATGCGCAGGGTCACCGCCCCGTCCTGCAGCGACCGCCCGCGGGTGCCGACGGCCTGGTAGCCGGTCAGCATCACCAGGGTGTTGCGGTCGGGCAGGCGCCGCACCAGGTGGTGCAGGATGCGCCCCCCGGTCATCATGCCGCTCGAGGCGATGATCACCCGCGGGCCATCCAGCCCGTTGAGGGCCTTCGACTCGTGCACCGTCCGGTGCAGCTGCACCCGTCGCGGGAACAGCACCGAGCGGCCGTCGTCGGCCACGTCGGCGTCGAGGTTGCCGTCGTGCAGGTGGCGCGAGTAGATGGCCGTCGCGTCGATGGCCATGGGGCTGTCGATGTGGATGGGCACCTCGGGCAGGTCGCCCCCGCGCATCAGCTGCCGCAGGATCAACCCGATCAGCTGCGCGCGTCCCACGGCGAAGCTGGGGATGAGCACGGTGCCCCGCCGCCGCACGGTGCGCACGAAGGCGTCGCGGATCTGGTCCAGCACCGGCTCCTGGGCATGCAGCCGGTCGCCGTAGGTCGACTCGACCACCAGCACGTCGCAGGCGGGCAGCGGCTCGGGGTCGATGTGCAGCGGCACGCCGTAGCGGCCGGTGTCGCCCCCGAACACGACGGTCAGCTCGCCCTCGTGCACGCCGCCCGGGCCGGGCACGCGCACCTCGGCGAAGGCCGCGCCCAGGATGTGGCCCGCATTGCCCAGGCGCACGCGCACGCCGCCGCCCAGGTCGCGCCACGCGCCGGTCTCGAGGGGGCGCAGGCGCTTGAGCGCCTGCAACGCGTCGTAGGTGGTGTACAGCGGCTCGGCCGGGTGATGCTTCGAGAAGCCGCGCTTGTTGGCGAACGCCGCGTCTTCCTCCTGCAGGTGCGCCGCATCCATCAGCACCAGCTCGGCCAACTCGGCCGTCGCCGGCGTGCAGTGGAGCGGCCCCGGGTACCCGAACTGCGTCAGGCGCGGCACCCAGCCCGTGTGGTCGATGTGGGCGTGGGTCAGCACCACGTGGTCCAGGAATCCGGGCTCGAAGCCGGGATCCTGCCGGTTGCGCAGCCGCAGCTCCTTCAGGCCCTGGAACATCCCGCAGTCCACCAGCAGGCGGCAGCCCGGCGCCTCGAGCAGGTGGCGGCTGCCGGTCACGCCGCCGGCGGCGCCGTGGAAGGTCAGGCGGGGACGGTCGACGGCAGGGCGCATGGCAGGCCTCCAGGGGCTTGGTGGGTCGCGCGCGGCGTGCTAGGCTCTGCCCATACTAGACCAGATCACCGGGGGCGTCAGCCGCGTATGGACGCCGCCCAACCGGGATGAGCCCATGAGCCGCACCGCCTTCATCGCGCTGCTCCTGCTGGCCGCACACGCCGCGCCGGCCCACGGCCGCGAGCTGGACCTCGAGAACTTCCAGGGCAGGCGCCTGCCTTGGAGGTGCATCGTGGATGCACGGTCGCCGGGGACCGAGGGAGGCTGGGACGTCTGGAGCACGTCCCAGATCGTCGCCACCGACGGAGGCGACACCGTCGTGTACTCGGCGCGGGATCCCGGCATCGTCGCGAACGTCGTGCGGGCGCGCCACTCCACCGCCGCCTGGCAGCACAACATGCCGCCGGAGTACACAGGGCGCACGCCTTGCGCATCCCTGGCCGGCCTCTGGGACGTGGACGGCGACGGCCGCCAGGACCTGGTGGCCGTCAGCCGGACCCGGGACGGCCGCCGCTGGCTCATCCGCGCCCTGGATGCGGGCACCGGCTCGATCGTCGCCGAGCGCACTCTCGAAGGCGGCGCCGACCTGTACAGCGACGGGATGTGGGACGGCGGCTACTGGGTGGCCGGCGTGACCGATGTGCCGGGTCCCGACGGTCCCCGACGGGCCTTCCTGGTGGTGGCCTCGGCCGGCCTGGATCACGCGCCCCGCGGCCTTCTCGCGTTCGACACGGTGACCGGCGACACGCTGTGGTCCGACCTCACGGGCGCCAAGCCCATGCCCGACCTGGTGGTCTGCACGGACCTGGACGGGGACGGCTTGCCGGAGATCGCCTACCTGGCCGTCAAGGTCGACAACCTGGGCGGAACGCCGATCAACGGGCTCGCGGACGACGTCTGCCGGCTCGTGGTGGTCGGCAGCGACGGGACGCGGCGGTGGCTGCGGCCGTACCCGACCGGCGTGTCCGGCGCGCTGCGCGCCGCGCCCCGTCCGGACGGCGGCGCCGACCTCGTGGTGGCCGTCAGCGGCAAGCTGCCTGGCGAAAGCCTGCTGGAGGTGGTCGCAGGCCGCGACGGCACGCCGCGCGCCTCGATGCCCCTCGAGGGCACGGCCCTGGGCCTGGCGGTGTGGCCCACCGGAGACGGCCTGGACATCTACTTCGGTCAGACGGGCTTCGGCATCGCACGCGCGCATTACGACGGCGACCTCGCCATCCGCACCATCGGCCGTCGCCAGACCTCGGCCGTGGTCCGGTCCGCCGTCGAACTCCTGCCTTCGCCGGGTCCCGAAGTGCTGATCTCGTACCGGCCCGGCAGCGTCGCCGTGCTGGGTGCCGACCTCGACCCGCTCGCCTTCCACGACGAACCCGGCGCGGTGGGCAACATCATGGACATCGAGCCGGCCGTGGCCGCATCGGGCCGACCGGCGGTCCTGGTGCGCGGCGCGTTCGGCATGGACACCGTCCAGCTGGAGTTCGCGCCCGCACCGCGCCGCATCCCCTGGGAAGCCCTCGCCCTCGTGCCCGCACTGGCCGGCGGCGCCTGGATGTACCGCCGCGGACGCCGCCGCACCAGCGCCGCCACGCGCCGCGAGCTGAGGCTGCAGCTGCTGGGTCGCCTCGAGCTGTCGAACCACGGCGCCATCGGCGCGCTGCGCTCGCTGCGCCGCCTGGTGTGGCTGCTGGACGCGCGCGCCCAGGCCGGCGGCGCCTCGCCCGAACTGGATCGCCGCCTGGCCGACCTGGCCGTCGAGTGCCGCGAGCACATGCTGCCCGAGCTGGCGGCCACCCTCGAGCTGGCCCAGCTGGCCGGCTGCGCCGACGGCATCCTGGGCCAGGGCCGCACCGCGGCCGACCGTATCGACCGGCGGCTGCGCAGCGAGGCGCCCGACGACGACGACCTGCGCAAGGCCGCGGCCAGCCTGGACCAGGCGCTGCAGGACCTGCGCGCCGAGGTGGAGGGCGAGTTCCGCAGCGACCTGGCGGCGGCCGTCGTCCGCGTGCTCAAGGCCCACGCCCCGGCCCTCGCCGAACACGGCGTCGCCGTGCACGTGGCCGGGCTCGACACCCCGCTCTGGGTGCGCCTCGATCCGGAAGAACTGGTGTTCGTGCTGGACAACCTGGTGGAGAACGCGGTGCGCGCCATGACCGGAGGCAGCGTGCGCGAGCTTCACCTCGCCGCGGTGCGGGACGGCGGCGGCGTGGTGCTGACGGTGCGCGACACGGGGTGCGGCATCCCGCCGGAGGAATGGGAATCGGTGCTGGAGACCCGCAGCTCGACGCGGGCGGGAGGCGGGCTGGGCCTGCCCGCCAGCCGTGCGCTGCTGCGGAAGCACGGGGGCAGCCTCGCCATCCTGGCCAGTGAAGCTGGGAAGGGGACGACGTTCGCGATGAACGCCGTCCCCGCCCGCGCCCAGGAGAGCGTGTGAGAGCCCTGGATCCTGGGGGTCCCCGCGGGTCCCAAGAATCCTGGTCAGGGGGAGCGCGTCGCGCTTCGCGATTGATGAGCTATCCCCCGCGGCCGTGCTTCCCGGTTGCCCGGCCGCAGCTCTGTCGTGATAGATTTCGGAATATCCCCCGATATCACGACGCGACTCCCCCCGACCCAGGCGGTCCCTCCGGCATGATCGGAAGTCCCCCTCGGTCCAGGCTTACGCAATCGCCGTACCTTCGAACACGATTCATGCTCAATTCTTTATGTGTTTCGTGACAACGAGTTACGAACCATCAGGCGAAATTGATTTTCATCGTCTTTTGATTTTCGAACATCAAGATTCCCTGCGGATCCCCGGATCGCAGATAATCTCATCAATGACAATGTCTTATCTTTGGAATGTGCGGATTCGGTTCCATGTGCGGTGAATTGATCGTTCCTCTTGAAAATCAACTTACGATGAGATCCCGTGCGCCAGGCCGCCCTACGGATCGTCGTCGGCGTCGAGACCGGCCTCCTTGACGAAGCGCCGGAAGGTCTGGATCGGCAGGTCGCTCAGCTCGGCGGCTCGCCTCAGGTCACCGCCGGCCCGGCCCAGCAGGGCCCCCACGTAGCGGCGCTTGAAGTCGTCGACCACGCGGTCCTTGGCCTCCTTGTAGGTGCCGGCCAGGGCCGAGCGCTGCTGGTGGCCCACCTGCAGGTCCTCGGGCCGGACGACGTCGCCGTCGCAGAACACCACCGCGCGCTCGACGGTGTTGCGCAGCTCGCGGCTGTTGCCGGGCCACGCGTAGCCCTCGAGCAGGGCCCGGGCCGCGTCGCTGAAACCCGAGATGGACTTGCCCTGGTTGATGGCTGCGCGGTGCAGGAACACCGCGGCCTGCACCATGATGTCGGCCGGACGCTCGCGCAGCGGCGGGATGTGCAGCTGGAAGCCCGCGAGCCGGTAGAACAGGTCCTCGCGGAAGTTGCCGTCCTCGATCGCCTGCTGCAGGTCGATGCGCGTGGCCGACACCACGCGCACGTTCACCACGATGCGCTGGTCGTCGCCGACGCGGTCGAACGAGCGTTCCTCGAGGAAGCGCAGCAGCTTGGTCTGGAAGGCGTCGCTGCACGAGCCGATCTCGTCCAGGAACAGCGTGCCGCCATCGGCGCGCGCGACCTTGCCCAGCCGGTTGCGGCTGGCGCCGGTGTAGGCGCCGCGCACGTGGCCGAACAGCTCGGACTCGATCAGCGTGTCGGTGATGGCCGGGCAGTTGATGTCCTGGAACGGGCCTTTCGCGCGGTTGCTGAGGGCGTGGATGCGGCGGGCCACCAGCTCCTTGCCCGTGCCGCTCTCGCCGGTGATCAGCACCGAGCCGTCGACGCCCGCCACCTTGGCGATGTCGCGCACCAGGCGCTCGCTCACCGGGTCGGCCACCACCATCTCGCCGCGCAGGTCGTCCAGCTCGGCGCGCAGGTCGTCCAGGCGGCGGCGCAGGTCATCGTCGGCCACGGCGCGGTCCAGCAGGTTGAGCAGCTCGGCGATGTTCGGCGGCTTGGCCACGTAGTGGTAGGCGCCGCCCTTGACCGCGCGGACGACCGCGTCGTCATCCTGCTGC
>DAOPJF010000070.1:0-9695 GCA_035399525.1 Candidatus Krumholzibacteriia bacterium
GACCAGCTGGCCCGCCTCGACCGGGGCAACCGCCAGATGATGTCCGGCGCCCCCGACTCGGCCCTGGCCGTCGCCCGGGCCCTGGTGAGCGATGCAGGCAGCGGCGGCGGCCCCGAGCTCGAACTGGCCGGGCAGGTCCTGGCGGCCGGGTCGCAGGCCCTGATGGGCCGTCCGCGCGAGGCCGAGGCCGCCGCCCGTCGCGCCCTGGCCCTGTCCGACTCGCTGGCCATGCCCGCCCCCGGCCGCAACGCCCGCCGTTGGCTGGGCTACGCCCTGCTCTCCCAGGGCCGCAACGACGAGGCCGCGGCCACCTACGCGGGCCTGCGCGACGATGCCCAGGCCGCCGCCGATCCCCGCGAGGAGGGCTACGCGCGCATGGGCCTGGCCTACATCGCCATGCGCGGCGGCGACCTCGAGGCCGCGCGTGCCGGCTACGAGCAGGCTGCGCCGCTGCTGCGTGCGGGGGGCGAGACCGGCGGCGAGCTCGACTGCCTCGTGGGCCTGGCGCGCACGCTGGGCGGCCAGGGGCGCTTCGCCGAGATGACGAAGCTGTACCGGCGCATCATCCGCGAGGCCGAGGCGGCGGACCAGGCGCGCGTGCTGGGCTTCGCGCTGAACAACCTCGGCGCGTACGAGTACCAGGCCGGCGATCCCGGCCATGCCGTCGACCTGTGGGAGCAGGCCCTGGCCCTGCAGCTGAAGGCCGGCGGCCGGGGCACGACGCCGCGCATGAACCTCGCGCTCGCCCGCATGACGATGGGCCTGTACGACGAGGCGGGCGCGAACCTCGACGAGCTGCTGGCCGCCTGCCGCGCGTCGGGCGACCGCGAGAACGAGGCCGCGGTGCTCAGCCTGCTGGCGAGCATCCGCGTCGCCCATGGCTACGACGCGCGCGCGACCGAGGCCTGGCGCTCGATCATGGCCATGGACGGCGCCGCCGGCGACACGCGGCGCGACGCGGCCATCGCGCTGGTGGACCGCATGGCGCGCTTCGGCGATCCGGCGAAGGCCCTGGCCCTGGGCGATTCGCTCGAGCAGGCCGGCGGCCTGACCGCGAACCAGGCCGCAGCCGAGGGCCTGGCCACGGGCTACGCGGCGCTGGGTTGCGGGCGGCCGGGCATCGCGCTGGACCGCGCACGCCGTGTGGCGGCGGCCGTCGGTCCCGCGGGCGACGTCAACCAGCGTGTCGACGTGCTGGTACTGCTGGCGCGCAGCGAGCGTGCCGTGGCCGAGGCCGGCGGCGCGGCCGACCTGGTCGACAGCGCGCGGACGCACCTGGAGCGGGCGCGACGCGAGTGGAACGCCCTGCGCTCGGTCCCCCGCGACCCGCGGTGGCGCGAGCAGCGCAGCACCTTGGGCGGCGCGGTCCACGCGGCGCTGGCCGACCTGCTGCTGAACCATCCGGCGGACCTCGACCCCGAAGCGCGCGCCGCCGCAGCCTTCGACGCGCTGCAGGACTACAAGGCGCGCTCGCTGCGCGAGCGCATGGCCGGCCCCGACCGCTTCGGCGGCCTGGACGACGCGGCGGGCGTGACCCTGGCCGAACTGCAGGCCTCGGTGCTGCGGCCCGGCGAGGTGCTGCTGGACTACTACCTGGGCGACCGCAGCCGGCGCGGCGGACGCGGCGTGCTGTTCATCGTCACCCCCACGTCGTGCCGCGCGGCGCCGCTGCCCGACGAGGGCAGGCTGTGGCGGCAGGTCGACCTGTTCCTGCAGCTGGTGGTGCCGGGCGACGGCGAGGGCTGGCAGCCGGCGGCCGCCAGCCTGGGCCAGGCGCTGCTGGGCCCGGCGGCGCCCGAGCTGGCCGGAGCCCGGCGCGTGCTCATCGCCGCGGACGGCTGGCTCAGCCGCGCGCCTTTCGAACTGCTGCCCTGGAACACCGGTGACGGCGCCCCCGCCCTCGGCGAGGACCGCGGCGTCATGCGGCTGCCGGCCGCCACCGTGCTGGCGTCGCTGCGCGCGCGCCCGGCCACCGGCGGCGAGGGAGGCGCCGTGGTGCTCGAGGCCGCCGGGGGCGCGGTGCTGCCGGGCGCCGCCGCCGAGGTGCGCAGCCTGCAACGCCATTACGGCGACATCACCGTGCTCGAGCCGGGCTGCGACGCCGCCGACGGCGCCTGGACCGGCGCGCTGGCCTCCCGGCGCGTGCTGCACATTCCCGCCCACACCGAGGCGTACGACCGCCGCCCCTGGAGCTCGCGCATCGAGATGGGCCAGGACGACGACGGCGACCCCTGCTGGCTGCGCGCCGCGGACATCCTCGAGCTGAACGTGGCTGCCGACCTGGTCGTGCTGTCGGGCTGCTCGTCGGGCTGGGGACGCATCGTGTCGGGCGAGGGCGTGCTGGGCCTGACAGGCGCGTTCCTGTCGGCGGGCTCGCGCGCCGTGGTCGCCTCGCTGTGGGACGTGGACGACGCCGTGGCCGCCGCCTTCATGGCGCAGTACTACGACGCCCTCGCGGACGGACTGGCGGCCGACGACGCCCTGGCCGCGGCCCGGCATGCCCTGGCGGCCCGGCCAGGCACGGCCGCGCCCCGGGCCTGGGCCGCCTTCGTGCTCGTGGGCGAGGGCGACCAGGCGGTGCCGCTGGTGCGGCGCTCGCCCCTGGCCGGCTCGGCGACCCTGGGCCTGCTCGTGATTCTCGCCTCCCTGGTCGTGTGGCTTGTGATTTCCCGGCGCGGGCGGTCTCTCCCATGAACAGGAGGGAACGATTCAGCGCCTGGGAGGACGCCGACCTCGTCGCCCTGGTCAAGGGCGAGGGGCCCGACGCCGAGGCCGCCGCGACCGAGCTCTTCGGCCGCTACCAGGGCCGGGTCTACGCCTGGTGCCGACGCTACACGCGCGACGCCGAGCAGGCCCTGGACCTGGCGCAGGACGTGCTGTTGACCGCATTCCGCCGCCTGGCGACCTGGGAAGGCCGCGCACCGTTCGGCGGATGGCTGTTCACGGTCACGCACCACGCGTGCCTGCGGGCGACCCGCTCGCGGCCGCTGCATCGGGACGACGGGATCGTGCTGGAGGATCTGCCCGATCCGCGGCGCGATCCGGCGAGCGAGTTCGAGAACCTGCAGGAGCGACGCGCCCTGCTCGATCTCGTCCAGTCGACGCTCGACCCGCTCGAGCAACGCGCGGTGTGGCTGCGCTGCGCCGAGAAGATGCCGGTGGAGGACATCACCCGCGTGCTGGGCCTCAAGCAGGCCTCGGGGGCGCGGGGACTGCTGCAGACGGCACGCCGCAAGTTGCGCGCGGCGCGCGGCCTGCAGGACGACTGACGGCGCAGGGCCGGGACCGGCGCCGAGGGAGAGACGATGGAGCACCGCTGCCGACCGATCGAGGACATCGCCGCGCTGGCCGCGCGGCCCGCCGACGATCCGCAGCGCATCGAGGCCGCGGCCTGCCCGCGCTGCGATGCGCTGATGGCGGCCGCCGCAGCGTTCCTGGCCGGCGATCCCGACCTGCCGGCGGGTGAACTCGACGCCGCGAACGCGCGGCTGGGTGCGTTCGTGGCCGGCGGCTTCGGTGCCGAGCGCACCACCGGCGGCGGCGCCGGCGGCCGATCGTCGGCGGCCCGCGGCCCGGACCGCCAGCGCCCGCGGCGGCGCACCTGGGGCCTGGCCTTCGCGACGGCGATGGCGGCGGTGCTGGTGGTGGCGCTGATGCCCCACGGCGATCCCCGGCCCAGCGGCCGGCTGCGGGGCGGCGAACCGCACGCCCCGACGGTGGTCGGGCTGACCGTCACAGCGGGCGCCGGATTCATCGACCTGGCCTGGGATGCCTTCGAAGGTGCGGACGGTTACCGCGTGGCGCTGTTCGACGCGGCGTTCGCGCCCGCAGCAGGCGCACGGGCGACCGATGAGACGCACCTGCGCGTGGCCACGGTCGACCTGCCGGCCGGCGATGCCGCGCTGTACGTGCAGGTCGAAGCCCTGTCCGGCACCGAGGTCCTCGCCCGCTCGGCGCCGCGGCTGCTGCCGCGCTGACCTCCCGGTCACCGGAAACGCGCCACGGCCATGTGATTCTTCCCGCCGCCTTGTCTCTCTAGGGGCACGACAGCGCCCGCCGGGCCTACCCGACGGGCCGGATACAGCAACCCGTTGCCCGCCTGAGGTTTTCCATGCCGACTCCGTACCTGCGGCCGCTTCGCGCCACCACCTGCCTGCTCGTCGTGCTGCTGCTTGGAGCCGCATCGCCGGCCCGCGCCCTGGACCACGCCGGCATCCTGGCCGGCGACGAGACCTGGCTGGCCGCCGACAACCCCCACGTGCTGACCAGCCACGTCACGGTGCAGGCCGGCCGCGTGCTCACCCTCGAACCCGGCGTGCAGGTCACGGGCAACCCGGGGATCTACCTGTATGTCTACGGCGCGCTGATCGCCGCCGGTGCGCCGGGCCAGGAGATCTCCCTGGACCGCAGCGCGGCCAGCGGCTACTGGGGAGGCCTCGTGTTCGCCCAGGGCGGACAGGGTTCGCTCCACGGCGTCGCGATCGCCAACGCCGTCAGCGGCATCGCCCTCAACAGCGGCGCATGGGGGTCCGTCGACATCGCCGAGGTGTCGATCAGCGGCTGCAGCTACGGCATCAACCAGGCCGGCGGCAGCGTGACCCTGGCGTCGACCAGCATCAGCGGCGCGGCCACGACCGGCATCTTCGGCAACAGCGTGGCCCCGGTGGTGCTCGATGCGGCGTGCGAGGTGTCGGGCTGCGCGGTGGGCCTGCAGATCGCCGGCGTGGCCGGGCTGGACTGGACGGCGGAACTGGCGATTCGCAACTGCACGAGCGCCGGGCTGCGCCTGCAGAACTGCCTGGGCGCGTCGCTGGACAATCTCACGTTCACGGGCAATGTCGGCAGTCACGGCGCCATGCTGCTGGACGGCTGCGGCGACGTGACCCTGGGCGCCGGCAACGTCATCGGCGGCGCGGGCGGGGCCAACAGCTGGCCGGTGAGCCTGGGCGCCGGCAGCTACCTGGTGCCCGGCAGCGCGATCCCGACGGCGGGCAACACCAACAACGCCATCCGCCTGGCCGGCGGCGGGAGCGCGGTCGACGGCACGCTGCAGCGCATGCCCGGGCTGGACTACGTGTTGGCGGCGAACCCGCAGCTCCTGTACGGCAGCGACGTCACCATCGGGCCGGGCGTGACGATCCGGGCCAACACGGGCACCTACATCTACACCTACGGCACGCTGACCGTGGCCGGGACGGCGGACGAACCCGTCCTGCTGGACCGCAACGGCACCACCGGCGGCTGGGGCGGGCTGGTGGCCGGCAGCAGCGGTTCGATCAGCCTGGCCCACGCCCGGATCGCCCATGCCTCGCAGGGGGTGCAGTCCCAGACGGGCTCGGGCATGATCACGCTGGCCGATTGCCGCGTGGACAGCTGCGGCTACGGCCTGAACATCCTGGCGGGCGGCGTGTCGCTGGCTTCGACGACCATCTTCGGCTCGACGACCGTCGGCGTGCACTGCACCGCGACGGCTCCCGTGCTTGCCGACACGTCCATCGTGATCGCCGGCGGCCCCGTCGGGCTCGAGATCCAGGACGTCGCGGACCTGGCCTTCACGGCGCCGATGGCGATCCGCGACTGCACGACCTCGGGCATGCACATCGCCCGCTGCGAGAACGCCCTCCTGGACAACCTGGTGCTGACCGGGAACACGGGCCTGAACGGGGCCCTGCACCTGGAGAACTGCGGCGACGTGACCCTCGGCGCGGGCAACGTCATCGGCGGCGCGGGGGGAGCCAACAGCTGGCCGGTGAGCCTGGGCGCGGGCAGCTTCCTGACGGCCGGATCGATCGTGCCCACGGCCGGCAACACCAACGACGCGATCCGCCTGGCCACAGGCAACAGCAACCGCACGGGCTCGTGGCGACGGTTCCCGGGCCTGGACTACGTGCTGGCGGCCGCACCCCAGGTGACCGCGGGCGGCACCGTGACCATCGAGCCGGGGGTCACCGTGCGCGCCAACGCCGGGTGCACGATCTACGCCTACGGCGAGCTCGTCGTCGCCGGCACGGCCGAGGAACCGGTGACCCTGACCCGCAACGATGGTGCCGCCGGCTGGTCGGGGATCATCGCGGGCGGATCCGGCAACGTGACGCTGGACCACGCCGACGTGTCGTTCGCCTCGTACGCGGTCTTCTCGAGCACCACCGGGACGGTGGCCGTGACCGACTCGCGGCTGCACGACAACGCCACCGGCCTGTGGGCGACCAACGGCACGGTCGCGCTGGTGCGCACGCGCATCGACAACAACACCAACTACGGCATCTACCTGGTGGGCGCCACGCCCGTTTTCGGGTCGAGCCTGGCCGAGTGGAACGACATCCTGGACAATGGGCCGGTCGGCCAGGAGCGCAACCTGCGCAACGGGGCCACCGACGTCGCCGCGCCGTTCGTGTTCTGGGGCAGCATGAACCCGACGACCATCCGCGCCGGGATCATCGACCGCGAGGACTACGCGACACTCGGCGCGGTGGACTTCCTGCAGTGGACCGACGCCAGCCACTCGGTCACCCTGTCGGCGGTGGGCGACGACGCGCCGGGTGCCGGCGCCGCGGCCCGCTTCGCCCTGGCGCAGAACGCGCCGAACCCGTTCAACCCCGCCACCGTCATCGCCTTCGAGCTGGCGCGGCCATCGCACGTGCGGCTGGAGGTGTTCGACGTGGCGGGCGCGCGCGTGGCGGTGGTCGCCGACGGACCGCTGCCCGCCGGCCGCCATGCCCGCACCTGGCGCGGCGCCGACGACGCCGGCCGCGCCGTGGCCTCGGGCGTGTACTTCTACCGCCTGACCTCGGACGAAGGCGTGCTGACGCGCCGCATGATGCTGCTGCGCTGACGACCCCCAACGTCGGCGTACAGGCGAACGGGCCCCCGGCATCCGCCAGGGGCCCGTTCCACGTTCGGGCGCGACCGCGGCCGTGCTACTTGAGGTTCTTGCGCCCCTCGATCAGCTGCTCGACCACCGACGGGTCGGCCAGCGTGGTCACGTCGCCGAGACCCTCGTACTCGCCCGCGGCGATCTTGCGCAGGATGCGCCGCATGATCTTGCCCGAGCGGGTCTTGGGCAGGCCCGGCACGATCATGATGGCGTCCGGCGTGGCGATCGGGCCGATCACGTGCCGCACCTGCTCCTTCAGCGCGCCCACCAGCTCGTGGGGCTTGGCGCCGTTGGTGTCGGCCGACAGGATGACGTAGGCGAAGATGCCCTGGCCCTTGATCTCGTGCGGGAATCCCACCACGGCGGCCTCGGCCACGGCCTCGTGCGCCACCAGCGCGCTCTCGACCTCGGCCGTGCCCATGCGGTGGCCGGACACGTTGATCACGTCGTCGACGCGGCCGGTGATCCAGTAGTAGCCGTCCTCGTCGCGGCGGCAGCCGTCGCCGGTGAAGTAGTAGCCCGGGTACTGGCTGAAGTACGTCTCGTAGAAGCGGTGGTGGTCGCCGTACACCGTGCGCGCCTGGCCCGGCCAGCTCTGCGCGATGCACAGGTTGCCGCTGATGCCGTTGCCCTGGATCGGCTTGCCCTGCTCGTCCATGACCAGCGGCCTGACGCCGAAGAACGGCAGGGTGGCCGAGCCCGGCTTGAGCGGCGTGATGCCCGGCAGCGGCGTGATCAGGATGCCGCCCGTCTCGGTCTGCCACCAGGTGTCGACGATGCAGCACTTGCCGTTGCCGACCTTCTCGAAGTACCAGCGCCAGGTCTCGGGATTGATGGGCTCGCCCACCGTGCCCAGGATGCGCAGGCTCTCGCGCGTGCTCTTCTTCAGCCACTGGTCGCCCTCGCGCGCGATGGCGCGGATGGCCGTGGGCGCCGTGTAGAAGATGTTCACCTTCAGGTCGTCGACGATCTGCCAGTAGCGGCCGGCGTCGGGGTAGGTCGGGATCGACTCGAACATCACCGAGGTCGCGCCGTTGGCCAGCGGCCCGTAGATGATGTAGGTGTGGCCCGTGATCCAGCCGATGTCCGCGGCGCAGAAGTAGATGTCGCCGGGATGGTAGTCGAACACGATGCGGTGGGTCATCTGGGCGTACACCATGTAGCCGGCCGTCGTGTGCATGACGCCCTTGGGCTTGCCCGTCGATCCGGACGTGTACAGGACGAACAGCGGGTCCTCGGCGCCCATCCACTCGACCGAGCAGGTCGAGCGCTGCTTGCGGCACTCCTCGTCCATCCAGAAGTCGCGGCCCGGGCGCATGTCGGTGTCGGCGTCGGTGCGGCGCGCGACCAGCACGGTCTGCACCAGGTCCAGGCCGTCGATGGCGCGATCGACCGTCTGCTTCAGCTTCAGCCGCTTGCCGCCGCGCAGGCCCTCGTTGGCGGTGATGACGATCTTGCAGCCCGCGTCGAGGATGCGGTCGCGGATGGCCTCGCTCGAGAAGCCGCCGAACACGATGCTGTGGATGGCGCCGATGCGCGCGCAGGCCAGCATGGTGTAGGCCAGCTCGGGGATCATGGGCATGTAGATGCAGACCCGGTCGCCCTTGTGCACGCCGTGGTGCTTGAGCACGTTGGCCACCCGCGAGACCTCGTGCTTCAGGCGCCGGTAGCTGATGCGCTCGTACTCGCCCGGCTCGTCCTTCACCCAGATGAGCGCGGCCTGGTCGCCCTTGTCGTTCAGGTGCCGGTCGACGCAGTTGTAGCAGGCGTTCAGGCGACCGCCCACGAACCAGGCGAAGTCCACGTTCTCGTAGTCGCTGTCCCAGACCTGCCGCCACTTGTGGAACCAGGAGATGCGCTCGGCCTCGCGCGCCCAGAACGTCTCCGGATCGTCCAGCGACAGGCGGTACAGGCGCTGGTACTCCTCCATCGACCCGATGTGGGAGCGCGCCGCGACGTCGAGGTTGGGTCCGTAGACTTCGCGGGGGGTGTTCTCGGCCATGACGGTCCTCCTGGATCAGACAGGTCGTTGGGCTTGTCGTACCGGCGGGTCCGGCGCGCGGGGGCGTGGCGAGCGGCCCCCGCGCCGTGGTGCCGGACCGTGGTTATACCACAACGGCCCGCGAATCGACAAGGGATCTTCGCTTACGGTTGACTCCGCAACCGTGCCGCCGGGCGGGCCGGTCAGCGCCCGTCGCGGGGCCGCAGGTGCTCGGGCTGGGACGTGATCCACCCGGCCGCCTTCTGCTTCGCGATGACGTCGACCGCCTCGGTGCAGTGGAAGCGCAGCAGGTCGCCCAGGGTCGCAAACCCTTGCTGCTGAAGGCGCGGAATCATCCGGAAGAACAGCTCGGCCGTCACCATGGCGTCGCCCAGGGCGGTGTGGCGCCCGTGCAGGTCGACCTGGTAGATGCCCGCCAGGGTCTCGAGCTCGAAGTCCTTGAGATTGGGATTCAACAACGTCGCCAGCCGCAGGGTGTCGATGAACACCGGCGGCTCCCAGGCCTGGCCGTGCCGCTCGCATTCCGCGCGCATGATGGTCAGGTCGAAGGCCACGTTGTGCCCCACCAGCACCCGGTTGCGCGCCAGGCGCTCGAGGTCGGCCCACACCTCGGCCCAATTGCCGGCGCCGGCCACCATGTCGTCGGTGATGCCGTGGAACGTGGTCGACAGGGCCGGGATGGGCACGCCCGGGTTGACCAGCGAGTCGATCATGCGGCTGCGGAACATGCGCGGACCGTGGGCGCACACCGCGCCCAGCGACACGACGCGGTCCTTCGCCGCGTCCAGGCCCGTGGTCTCGGTGTCGACGATGACCGCC
>DAOPJF010000071.1:0-9622 GCA_035399525.1 Candidatus Krumholzibacteriia bacterium
GGCGGTACAGGACCATGGGGTCCTCGGTGCCGCCCCGCTCGAGGATGTTGTCGCGGAAGGCCGCGGCGGTCTTCGGGTCGAAGATGTCGCCGGTCTCCTTGAAGGCCTCGAAGGCGTCGGCGTCCAGCACCTCGGCCCACAGGTAGCTGTAGTAGCCCGCCGAGTAGCCGCCGCCGAAGCTGTGGCGGAAGTAGGGACTCTTGTAGCGGCTGATGACCTGGGGGATGAGCCCGATCTTCGCCATGGACGCGTCCTCGAAGGCGCGGGCGTCGAGGCCCTCGGCCGAGGCGAGGGTGTGCCAGTCCATGTCCAGGAAGCTGGCGGCCACGTACTCGGTGGTGGCGAAGCCCTGGTTGAAGTGCTTCGAGTCGCTGATCTTCGCCTTCAGCCCGGCGGGCATGGGCTCGCCGGTGCGGTAGTGGCGCGCGTACATGTCCAGGACCTGCGGTTCGAAGGCCCAGTTCTCCATGATCTGGCTGGGCAGCTCGACGAAGTCCCGCGCCACCGACGTGCCCGACAGCGTCTCGTAGCGGCAGTCGCTGAGCATGCCGTGCAGGGCGTGGCCGAACTCGTGGAACATGGTGCCGACCTCGTCCATGCTCAGCAGGCTGGGCGTGTCCTTGGTGGGCTTGGTGAAGTTGCCGACGTTGTAGATGACCGGCACGACCCGCTGGCCGTCCTGGTAGCGCTCCTTGATCAGCGCGTTCATCCAGGCGCCGCCGCGCTTGCTGGCGCGGGGGTAGTAGTCGGTCAACAGCAGCGCGACGGTCGCGCCCGTGGCGTCGGTGACCTCGAAGGCCTCGACGTCGGGATGCCAGACCGGGATGTCGTTGCGCGGCGTGAAGGTCAGCCCGTACAGGCGGCCGGCCGTCGCGAACACGCCCGCGCGCACCTTGCCCATCTCGAAGTAGGGGCGCAGCATGTCCTCGTCCAGGTCGTAGCGCGCCTTCTTCACCTTCTCGGCGTAGTACCACCAGTCCCAGGGCTCGAGGCTGAAGCCGCCGCCCTCGGCGTCGATGATCGCCTGCATCTCGGCGACCTCCTCCTTCGCCCGGCCGACGGCGGGCTCCCACACCTTCTGCAGCAGGGCGTACACGGCCTCGGGCGTGCGGGCCATGTTGTCGTCCAGCACGTAGTGGGCGTGGGTCGGAAAGCCCAGCAGCCGGGCGCGGCGGGCGCGCAGGTCGGCGATCTTCACCAGCACGGCCTTGTTGTCCAGGTCGTCGTCGTGGTCGCACATGCCGGCGTAGGCCTTGAAGACCTGCTCGCGCAGGCCGCGGTTCCGCGCGTACTGCAGGAACGGGATGAAGCTGGGCTTCTGCAGCGTGATCACCCACTGCCCCTGGTGGCCGCGGGCGGCCGCGTCCTCGGCCGCGGCGTCGATCACGCCCTGGGGCAGGCCCGCGAGGTCCGCCCGGTCGGCGATGACCAGCTCCCAGCGGTTGGTCTCCTTCAGCACGTTCTCGCCGAACTGCACCTGCAGCAGCGAGAGCTCCTCGTTGACGGCGCGCAGCTGGTCCTTCGCCTCGGGGTCGAGGTTGGCGCCGCCGCGCACGAAGCCCTTCCAGGTCTCCTCGAGCAGCTTCGCCTGCTCGGTGTCCAGGGCCAGGCCCGCACGGGCCTGCCACACGGCGTCCACGCGGCGGAACAGGCCCTCGTCCAGGGCCACGGCGTCGCGGTGGCGCGACAGGATCGGGGCCATGGTCTTGGCCACCTTCTGCATGGCCTCGTCGGTCATGGTGCCGTTGAGTCCGAAGAACACGCTGCTGACCCGGTCCAGCGATGCGCCGGCGGCATCCAGGGCCTCGATGGTGTTGGCGAACGTGGGGGCCTCGGGGTTGCCGACGATGGCCGCGATCTCGGCCTCGTGCTCGGCGATGGCCGCGGCGAAGGCGGGCTCGTAGTCGCTGATCGCGATGCGGTCGAAGGGCGGCACGCCGAAGGGCGCCGTCCACGGCTCGAGCAGGGGGTTGGCGCCGGCGGCGCCGGCCAGGGCGCTTGCGATCGTCATGGTCAGCAGGACCTTTCGCATGGTGGTCATCTCCAGTTGCGCTCGCCCTCGGGGCGGTTGTCCAGGATGCCCTCGATGGTCTCGAGGATCTCGGGGGTCAGGCGTTCGGCGACCTCGAGGGCCGCGAAGTTCTCCGCGACCTGGCCGGGCCGCGACGCACCGGTGATCACGGTGCTCACGTCGTCGTTGCTCAGGCACCAGGCGATGGCCAGCTGGGCCAACGAGCAGCCCAGGTCGGCCGCCACCGGCCCCAGGCGCCGCACCTTCTCGAGCTTGGCCGCGCCGGCCGGCCCGTCCAGCTCGCGGCGCAGCCACTGGTAGTTGGGCAGGGCCATGCGCGAGTCGCCCGGCACGCCGTCGTTGTACTTGCCGGTCAGGATGCCGCTGGCCAGGGGGCTCCAGATGGTGGTGCCCAGCCCGATCTCGTCGTAGAGGGCGGCGTACTCGGCCTCGACGCGCTCGCGGTGCAGCATGTTGTACTGGGGCTGCTCCATCAGCGGCGGAATGAGATGCTCCTGCCGGGCGATGTCGTAGGCGCGGCGGATGCGCTCGGCGCTCCATTCGCTGGTGCCCCAGTACAGCGCCTTGCCCTGGTTGATGACGTGGTTCATGGCCCGCACCGTCTCCTCGATGGGCGTGTCCACGTCGGGACGGTGGCAGAAGATCAGGTCGACGTACTCCAGGCCCAGGCGCTCGAGCGCGGCGTCGGTGCCCTCGATGATGTGCTTGCGCGACAGGCCGCGGTCGTTGGCCCCGTAGATGTAGGGGCCGCCGTCGGGACCCGGGCGCCCGCCCCAGAAGATCTTGGTGGAGATGACCAGGTCGCTGCGCCGCCACCCCGCCTTCTTCAGGACCTTGCCCATGATGACCTCGGCCTGCCCGGCGGCGTAGACCTCGGCGTTGTCGAAGAAGATGCAGCCGCGGTCGTAGGCTTCCTTCATGCAGGCGTAGGCGTGGTCCACGTCCATCTGGTCGCCGAAGGTGACCCAGGCGCCGAAGCTCAGCGCCGAGACCTTCAGGCCCGAACGGCCCAGGAAACGGTATTCCATCTGCGCGTCCTTTCGCGGGGAGGGCGGTCGTGCGTCGGCCCCACAAGGTACCACGCGGACGCCCGTTGCGACAGCCCCCGGGGGCCCGCCGGGCCCGACGGCACGACACCCCTTTACCCCGCGCCGGGAATTCCTTAGCTTGGGGAAAAGGGACCCGTTCGGGCCCCGCCCGGGCAGTTCCCCCGTCGCTTCCGAGCAATGGCACCGCGCACCGACGGTCCGGGTCCCTGGTCGAACCACGGGAGGAAGCCATGATTCGCCGCTTGCACCCCCTTCGCCCGCTCCGGTGGCCCGCCCTGGCGGCGGCGCTGCTGTTGATCCTGCCGCCCGCGGTCACCCGCGCGGCCATCACGCGCACCATGCACCTGGACGGCCCCGGCGACGTCGAGGGCGACCCCATCGACTCCAACGACTTCGGGGGCGGCGGGGGCGGCGGCAGCCACGACGACATCCACGACAGCTATGCCCTGGCGCCCGCGCCGCGGAAGCTGCCTGTCCTGGTGATCGGCCGCTGGACCGTCCTGCTGGTGCCCGATGGCCGCTTCGGCCTGTCCGCCTTCTCCTTCGTGGTCCTCGAATCGAACGGGATCGTGGAGGAGGCCGGACATGCGCACTGACGCCCGTTCCGGAACGGTCGCTGGCCGCGCCGGGACCCTGCAGGACCTGCCTGTGGACCGCGACCTCTGGTTGCGCGCCCAGGATGCCCTGGCGGCCGAGCAGTGGGAGGCCGCCCTCGCCGGTGCGCGCGAGGCCATCGACCGGGTCGCCGCCGGCGCGCGTCATCTGGCGCCCGTGGCCGGGCCCGGCGAACCGCGGGTGCAGGACGCGATCCTGCTGGCGGCGCGGTGCCTGTTCCAGCTGGACCGCCGCAGCGACTTCGACGTCCTGCTGGCCTCGGCCGGGCGCTGGACCATGGTGCCCGAGCCCATGCCCGAACTGGACGCCGTGCGCCTGGCCTTCGCCCTCAAGCGCGGCGAGTACCTGTCGGTGGTGCGCGAGGCCACCATGTTCATCGACGCCCACCGGGCGGCGCTGCCGCCGGTGATCGCCGAGTTCCTGCACCTGCGCGGCCTGGCCCGATCGCACCTGGGCGAGCCCGAGGCGGCGCTGGAGGACACCGAGACCGCGCACGCCCTGTTCCGCATCCTGGGGCGCGAGCGCGAGCGCGGCCGTTCGGCCAACCTGATGGGTATCCAGCACCTGAGGGCGGCGCGGTTCGACGCGGCCGAGCTGTGGTTCCGCCGGGCGGCCGAGGTGCACGCCGCCCTCGGCGCCCGCAAGAACCTGGGCGGCAACCGGCTGAACCTGGGCATCACGCTGTACAAGCGGGGTTCGCTGGCGGCTGCGGCCAACGAGCTGGTGGCCGCCCGCCGCCTGCTGCGCGACGCCGAGGCGCAGGTGCCGCTGTGCCGGGCCACCATCGCCGTCGGCTGCGTCATGCTGTTGCGGCGCGACCTGGCCGGGGCCGCGGCCCAGCTGCACGAGGCCTACGAGACGGCCAACGCCCTGATGCTGTCGCGCGAGGAAGCGCTGGCCCTGGAGTACCTGGGCGACGCGGCGCTGGCCGAAGGGCAGGCCGACAAGGCCCGCCGCTACTACAGCCGGGCCCTGGCCGTGGGCCGGGCCATCGCCCCGGAGGGCGACGTGGTGATGGAGGTGCTGCGGCGCCAGGGCGCGTGCCTGGCGGCCCAGGGGCGGCCGGCCGATGCGGTGCCGTTGCTGAGCCGGGCCCTGCAGCAGTCCCGGCGCCTGGGCGACCGCTTCGAGGAGGGCGCCATCCGGCGCGTCATGGCCGAGGTGCTGCTGGAGGTCGGCGACCTCGAGTCGGCCCAGCGTTCGGCCGATGCCGGCGCCGCGCTGCTCGAGGACATCGGCGCGGGCTACGAGCTGGGCCTGGCCCGGCTGGTGCAGGCCCGGGCCTGCCTGGCCCGCATCGACGCCGGAGCGGGCGACGGCTGGCGCGACACCCTGGAGCTGGCCTGGCGGCGGGCCCTGTCGGCGCTGGACCTGCTGCTGAAGGCCGAGGTCGAGCACTGGATCGCGGCGGCGCGCACCCTGCTGGCGGACATCTCGCGACGGCGCAGCAGCGCCGACCAGCCGGCAGCGTCGCCGAACACGAGGACGACCCCGGACGTGATCGTGCACGCGTCGCCCGCCATGCGCGACGTCATCCAGATGTGCGACGCCTTCGCCGATTCCGACGAGCCGGTGCTCGTGGTCGGCCCCACGGGCACGGGCAAGGAGCTGATCGCCAGGCGGCTGCATGCGCGCAGCCGCAGGCGCCGCGGGCGCCTGGTGTGCGTGAACGTCTCGGCCATCCCCGAGGGCGTGTTCGCACGCGAGTTCTTCGGGCACGTGCGCGGGGCGTTCAGCGGGGCCGAGGGCGGCGGGCTGGGCCTGGCGGCCCAGGCCGACGGCGGCACGCTGTTCCTGGACGAGATCGGCGACCTGCCCCTGGAGCAGCAGCCGCAGCTGCTGCGCCTGCTGCAGGACGGCACCTACCAGGCCATCGGCGATCCCGCCGAGCGGCGCGTGGACATCCGCCTGGTGGCGGCCACCAACGCCGACCTCGAGACGCTCGTGGCCCAGGGGCGCTTCCGCGCCGACCTGTATTACCGGCTGAAGATCCTCGAGCTGCGCCTGCCTCCGCTCAGCGAGCGTCGGCAGGACGTGGTGCCGCTGCTGCGCCACTTCCTGACCGAGGCCGCGGGTCGGCCGGTGGAACCGGGCGAGTTCTTCAACCGCGCCAGCCTCGAGCTGATGCAGTCCTACGCCTGGCCGGGGAACGTGCGCGAGATCGCCATGGTGGCCCGACAGGCACGGGTGCAGCTGGCCTCGCGCGGGACCGTGCGGGTGGAGGTGGTGGCCCCGGGCGGCGAGCGGCGCGTGTTCACGGGACCGCAGGCCGCCGTGGGTGCCGCGCCCGAGCGGCCGGCCGCCGGCCCCCTGGCCCGGGGCTCGATCCTGCTGGCCCTGGCCGAGGCGGACGGCAACCGGGCCGAGGCCGCCCGGCGCCTGGGGGTCAGCCGCAGCACCCTCTACCGGCGGATGGAGAAGCTGGGCATCGGGGCCAAGACGGCTCTGGGCTGAGCGGACGTCATGAGGCAGGACGCGGGCCGCGCTCCGAAGGGGTGCGGCCCTTCCTTGTGCCCTTCGGGGCACCGGGCATTTTGCAATCAGGGTTCAAGGGAGGTCCGGAGCGGTCGATATCCGGGGGGTGCGGCGCCGGGACGCGGGGTTCCGGCGCACCTCGGAACGGGCGGGTCATGGGGCCGGAACGGATCCTCTTCTTCCTGTTGTGCGGCGCCCTCGCCGGGGCGGCGCTCGTGGGCGCCGGGTTGGCGTTGGCGTTGCGGTCGCGGCGCGGGGGGCGGGAGGCTGAGGCGTCCGCGTCCGCGGTGCGTCCCGTCGAGGGCGTGCTGGCCAGCCTCGGCCGCGCTCGCGAGACCGGCGAGGCCCAGCTGGCTCTGCAGCGCCATCACATCGAGATCGCGCAGCGCCTGCGCGGCGACCTGGATCCCGAGGCCCTCGCCGAGTCGGCGCTGGCCTACGTGCTGCCGGCCATCGGCGCCCAGGCCGGCACGTTCTACCTGGCCCGGCCCGGGCAGCGCCTGGTGCTCGCGGCGCGCATGGGCGTGCCGGCGGGCTTCGATCCGCCGCGGGACCTGCGCCTGGGGCAGGGGCTGCTGGGGCGGCTGGCGGTGCGGCGCACGATGCAGCTGGTGGTCGGACAGGACGAGGACATCCTCGGCCTGCCGGGGGCCGCGGGGACGGTTCCGGCGGCGGCGATCCTCTCGGTGCCGTTCCACCTCGACGGCCGGCTGAAGGGCCTGCTGCTGGCGGGCTGGGCGCGCCCCGAGGACGCCCGCGAGCCGGTGTTCCTGGCCCAGGTGGCCGAGAGCGTGGCGCTGGCGCTGGACTCGGCCCACGCGCGGGTGAGGGTCAGCCGGCTTCTCGAGGCCACGCGCAGCCAGGCCGTGATGCTGGCCAAGCAGCAGCGCGAACTCGTGGCCACCAACGACGAACTGGCCCGCGCCGACCGCTGCAAGAGCGAGTTCCTGGCCAACATGTCCCACGAGCTGCGCACGCCCCTGAACAGCATGCTCATCATGTCGCAGGTGCTGGCGGAGAACCGCGAGGGCAACCTCTCCGCCGATCAGGTGGAGACGGCGCTGATCATCAACCGGGCCGGCAGCGAGCTGCTGCTGCTGATCAACGACATCCTGGACATGTCCCGGGTGGAAGCGGGCCGGCTGGAGCTGCAGCCCGAGACCATCGACCTGGGGCGGCTGGTGGCCGACGTGCAGGACCTGTTCCGGCCCGTCGCCGAGCGCCAGGCCCTGGCCCTGAGGACGACGATCGACGCGGACGTCGACCGCACCATCATCAGCGATCCCCTGCGGGTGAGCCAGGTCCTGAAGAACCTGCTGAACAACGCCTTCAAGTTCACCGAGCGCGGCGTGGTGAATCTCGTCGTGCGCCGCCCGCGCGCCGACGAGCTGCCGCCGGCGACCGCCATCGAGTCCTGCGTGGCCTTCGCGGTGACGGACACGGGCATCGGCATGGGGCCCGAGACCCTGGCGCGGGTCTGCGAGCCCTTCTTCCAGGGCGACAGCTCGAACGCCCGGCGCTACGGCGGTTCGGGCCTCGGCCTGACCATCTCCATGCGCCTGACCGAGCTGCTGGGCGGCAGGCTGACCGTGCGCAGCGACCTGGGCAAGGGCAGCGAGTTCGTGCTGGCATTGCCGACGGCGGTCGCCTTCCCCGAGGTGCCGGTCCCGGCACCGGCGGCGGAGGAGTCCCCGGGCCCGTCCCCGCTCGATCCCTGGGCGGGACGCCTGGCCGGCCGCCGCGTGCTGCTGGCGGACACCGACATGCGCACGGTGTTCTCCGTGTCCCACGTGCTGGACAACCTGGAGGCCCGCGTGCGCATCGCGCGCAGCGCCGACGAGGCGTTCGCCGCCAACGCCAGCTTCGGCCCGTTCGACCTGGTGTGCCTGCACCCTGCGATGTTCGCCGGTCGCGAGGCGGAGCTCCTGCGCCTGCTCGAGCCGGTCGATGCCGATCCGCCGGCGTGCGTGTGGCTCGGCAGGCCCGTCGTGGACCTGGCCGGCGGCCCCGCCGTCGTGCTCGAACCCCCGCTGTCGGCGCCGGTGACGGCGCGGGTACTCAGCTCCATGGGCAACCGCGAACGGGCGACGGCCCTCGCGGCGGCCCCGAAAGGATGACCGTGCAGAACGACGAACGTCTCCGCATCCTGGTCGTGGACGACAAGGCGGAGAACCTGGCGGCGATGGCGCGGCTGCTCGAGCGGCCCGACCTGGAGATCCTGACCGCCGCCTCGGGCAACGAGGCGCTGGGCCTGATGCTGGACCTGGACCTGGCCCTGGTGCTGCTCGACGTGCAGATGCCCGAGATGAACGGTTTCGAGGTGGCCGAGCTGATGCGCCGCAACGAGCGCACGCGGCGCGTGCCCGTCATCTTCGTCACGGCCATCAACAAGGAGCGGCAGCAGGTCTTCAGCGGGTACGAGGCGGGCGCCGTCGACTACCTGTTCAAGCCGGTGGATCCGTTCATCCTCCGGGCGAAGGTCAACGTCTTCCTGGAGATGAAGAGCGCGCAGATCGCCCGCGAGCGCCTGGTGCGCGAGCTCAACCGCGCCAACAACCGGCTGCTCGAGCTGAACGAGCGCAAGAGCGACTACCTGGCCGCCGCGTCCCACGAGCTGCGCACGCCGCTGACGGTGATCAAGGAGCACTGCAGCCTCGTGTCCGAGGGCCTGGTCGGCGAACTGACCGACGAGCAGCGGCACTGCATCGGTGTGGCCCTGCGCAACTGCAACCGCCTGGCCGCCCTGGTCGACGACCTGCTCGACCTCAACGGGATCGAGTCGGGCCATACGGTGCGCCACCGGCGTCCGCTGGACCTGGCCGAGCTGCTGCAGACCTGCGTCGAGGACTTCCGCGGGACCTGCGGCGGCCGCGACCAGCAGCTGAGCCTCGACGCGGCACCGGGCCTGCCGCGGGTGCTGGCTGACCCCGCGCTCCTGACCCAGGTGGTGGTCAACCTGCTGGGCAACGCCCACAAGTTCACGCCGGACGGCGGCGCCATCTCCGTGCGGGCGCGGCGCACCGGCGGCATGGTGCGGCTGGAGATCGCCGACTCGGGCCCCGGCGTGCCCGCCGGCGACCGGGACCGCATCTTCGAGAAGTTCGTGCGCCTGGATGCACCCGGCTCGGAGCGCCGCGGCAGCGGCCTGGGACTGGCGATCGCCAGGCGCATCGTCGACCTGCATGGGGGGGCGATCGGCGTCGACGACGGGGCCGAGGGAGGCGCCGTCTTCCACGTCACGGTGCCGGTCTGCACCGAGGACGGTCACCTGAAGGCCCTGGTCGCCGACGCGACCGCCGGGCCCGGCGGCGCCCATGGCGCGTGGAGCCTGGTGCTGCTGCGCCTGCAGGGCGCCGGTCCCGTCGGTCCGCTGGCGGCCGCGGCCGGCCAGGCCCTTCGCCGGGGGCCGGACCGGGCATCCATCGTCTCGGTGGGAGACCGGGACCACGTG
>DAOPJF010000072.1:0-9340 GCA_035399525.1 Candidatus Krumholzibacteriia bacterium
TGTCGGTGTACTCGTAGGCCTTGAAGCTGCCGAACGCCGTCAGCAGCAGGAACAGCAGGCCGCCGGTGCCGACGAGGATCGTCGCGCGCATCTGGGCCGGGTCGTTCAGGTCGAGCCGCGGCAGCTTCTCGGTGCTGGGCAGCCCCAGCTTGCGGCGCCGCTGCTGGCGGAAGACGCCGAACGCCGCCAGGGCCATGCCCACGATCAGGAAGCCGGGAAGCACCACGAAAGCGATGATGCCCATGTAGGGCTTGTGCTCATGGCTGAGGCCCTCGAGCGCCATCAGGAACAGGATCAGGCCCAGGCTGATGGCCGCCAGCGCGGTGCCGCCCAGGGTGATGGCGTTGTAGAACGACGAGGGAAATTTCCGGCCGCGGCCGGAACCGGGAGACGCTGCGGACATCGGACGTCCTTTCGCTGGCGGATCGCGCGGCGCGGTGCCGCCCCGCAGGGCAGGCCCCCGGACGGGCCGCGGCCGCCCGGGATTCGATCGGAAATTCATACCTGAATGCTTCGAGGTCAAACGATCTCGAACATTCATTTCTAACTGCCGCATCCACAGGCTATCACGCCACTGATGCAAAGCCAACGCTTGTCACGGATTCGTCGGCAAGTTGGTAAAACTATTCAATTTCACTCCCGTTAAAAAATTAACTCAAGGCGCGGTTATTGCTTTACGAAACCCCGACCGCGTGCCTAGCTTATCACAACATTGTCATGACGCACTCCAGCAGGGAGGTTGGTGACTTGCGCAACAGATTCCCCCACGCGTCGCGGTTCGCAGCCCTGGCGATCAGCGGCGCAATCCTGGCCGTCGGGTGGGCAATTCCTGCCGCCGCCGGCGAGGGAGGAGGCGACCTGCGGGAATCGCAGGCGTGCCTCGACTGCCACGCCGACATGGCGGACGGCCTGAAGGCAGGGCCGCACATGGTCCGGCTGGCGGATGCGGACACGCACGTCGCGTGCACCGACTGCCACAAGGGCGCGGCGGCCCACTGGCAGGACGACCCGTCGGCGAACCCGATGTCCAAGCCGGACGCCGCCTCGGTGGCCGGTACCTGGGCCGTGTGCTCCAGCTGCCACAGCGGAACCCATGCCGTGGACCAGGCGACCCTGAGCCCCCACGCCGGCGAGGGCGTGTCGTGCCTGGCCTGCCACGAGATCCACGGCAAGTCCGAGGAGCACCTGCTCAAGGCCAGCCAGCCCGAGCTCTGCTACTCGTGCCACCAGCCCGTGCGCGGCGAGTTCGCCAAGCCGTACCGCCACCCGGCCGGCGAGGACGAGTTCCTGAAGTGCTCGAGCTGCCACCTGGCGACGGACGACCGCATGGCCGAGCTGGCCATGCAGGGCACCAACGCCGTGTGCCTGAACTGCCACGCCGAGTTCCAGGGACCGTTCCCCTACGAGCACCAGGCGGCGGTGGACTACGGCACCGACGAGGGCGGCTGCATCGCCTGCCACGACCCGCACGGCTCGTACGTGCCGCGGCTGCTGAAGCAGCCCTACGAGGCGCCCCACTACCAGACCTGCACCCAGTGCCACGTGGTCCCGCTGCACAACTACAACAGCAACCACGGCAGCGACTGGGCCGGCATGTCCTGCACCGAGTGCCACGTGGACATCCACGGCTCGTACACCAACAAGAACTTCCTGACGTCCGCGCTCGAAGGCCAAGGGTGCTTCGCGGCGGGCTGCCATTCCCGATAGGAGGGTGACGCCATGAACTGGAACACCAGGACCTTCGGGATGGCGCTGCTGCTGGCGGCCTGCACGGCCGCGAACGCCTGGGCGGGCAGCCTGGGCGGCGAGGTCAAGCTCGGCGGGATCGTCAAGGACGAGACCGCGGGCGACCTGAGCGTCATGCCCGAGACCTTCAACATCCACGAGGGCTTCGTGGTCTCCCGGGTGAACCTCCACGGCCAGATGGGCCCGAAGAGCTTCTTCAACCTGGACGTCCACGAGGTCAACCACGAGAGCGCCCGCGGCCTGTTCTCGTACCGCGTGCCGAGCCTGGTCAACCTGACCCTCAGGTACGACCAGCACCGGCAGCTGTTCGACGCCGCCGGCGACATCGAGAGCAGGCACAAGAACATGCGCGGGTCGCTGGTGCTGACGCCGTCGCGGAACTGGAAGATCTCGGCCGACTTCGGCGACCAGCGCCGGACCGGCGACCGGGTCTCCTACCCCGCCGGCACGGCCAGCTTCCTGGGCGCCGGGTACGACTACAAGCTGTACACCGGGCGCGTCGAGGCCGAGGGCCGCTCGGGCGCGCGCACGGCGGCGGTCGGCTACGAGTTCTCGAAGTTCACCGACGAGGACGTCGTGGCCGCGGACCGCAAGGGCCAGGTCGTGTCGGCGCGCCTGTTCACCCCCTGCGTCCTGTTCCCGGACCTGGTGTCGCACTACGTGCGCGCCTCGTACGGCAAGCAGGAGCTGACCGAGGTGAACACGGACTACACGATGGGCACCTTCCAGTACCTCGGCGTGATCAAGCCCGCCCGCGACTGGCAGCTGAAGTACCGCTTCTTCGGCAGCCGGGTCGACGACAGCGCGACGGGGATCAAGACCGACTACATCCGCAACGACGGCGACGTGGTCTGGACCAACCCGATCGGCAACCTGACCGGCGGCTACGGCTACGTGACCAACGACGACGACTACACGCTGACGAAGTACGACGTGTGGCGCGTGGGCGGGACCTTCCGCTACGAGGACCTGGTGACCGCCAAGGTCTCCTACGCCAGCAGCGAGAAGACGGACGAGGAGCAGCTGACGCTGCTGAAGGACATGGAGGCCAACCGCTTCAAGGCCAGCCTCCAGGCCCGCCTGACGTCCGACCTGACCGTGGGCGGCTCGTACCAGGACCGCCAGCGCGAGTTCCCCCTGATCGACGTCAAGACCACGGGCCAGCGCTGGGCCGCCTTCGGGCGCCTGGTCTACCCGGGCTGGGGCGCGATCTCGGTCGACTACAGCTACTCGGACGACGAGTACGTGGACCGGCTGGCCGGCTTCCGGGCCGACAACAGCACCATCACCGGCCGCGTCGACCTCGAGTACGTCAAGGACCTGCGCCTGTCGTTCGGCGCGACCTACCTCGACATCGGCAAGGACCTGGACATCGAGAAGTCCATCCTGTCGTTCGAGGGCCACTACGACCTGATGAAGGACTACTTCGTCGAGGTCAAGTACAACGTCTACAACTACGACGACTACGTGCTGCTGGACCGCTACTACACGGCGAACGTCGTGTGGTTCAACGCCGGCTACAGATTCTCGGTCGATTAGGAACGTTCAACCGGACCGCACAAGGAGGAACCGAAAATGTCGAAGACTCTCCAGACCCTGATCCTCGTGGTCGCCCTGTTCGGGCTCATGGCGCTGACCGCCTGCACGAGGGAGATCACGACCGTCCAGCAGGTCGATCCCGGCGCGTCGAACTGCTTCAACTGCCATACCGATGACCCGGCGACCGACCAGTACGGCCTAGTGAACAAGCAGATGGAGTGGTCGTACTCCGGCCATGGCATCGGCGCCTACGTCGGCTACGCCGGCGGCCGCAACGGCTGCTCGGGCTGCCACTCGGGCGCCGGCTTCGTCGCCCGGCTCGACGGCGAGACCGCGGTTCCCTATGCCACGACGATCGGCTGCTGGAACTGCCATGCCCCGCACAGCAACGGCGACTTCGCCCTGCGCGTGACGACGGCCCAGCCCCTGGCCAGCGGTCAGTCCATGGACATGGGTATCAGCAACATCTGCACGGCCTGCCATGTCGGCCGCACCGACGCCACCGTGGCCTGCGCGCCGGACACCAACGGCGTCGCCCACATCACCAGCACCCACTGGGGCGCCCACCACGGCCCGCAGGGTGACCTGTTCTACGGCTACAACGGATACGAGTACGATGGCGTGACCTACAACCGCGCCGTGCCCGCGTCGCACAACACGGATGAGGCCCGCTGCTTCGGTTGCCATGGCGCCGCCAACGCCACGGCCGACCTGGGCGGCCACTCGTTCGTGATGGTCAACGGTGCCGGCGCCCACAACGTCGCCGCCTGCAACAACTGTCACAGCGGCCTGACGGACTTCGACGTCAACGGGGTCCAGACCGAGACCGAGGAGCTGCTGGCCGAGCTGCATGCCATCCTCGAGCCCCTGGGCCTGCTGGACTCTGCCGGCCACCCGCTGGTTTCCAGCGGCACGCCGGACGAGGTCGGCGCGGCCTGGAACTACATCATGGTCGAGGAGGACCGCAGCCTGGGCGTCCACAACCCCGAGTACGTCCACGACCTGCTGCAGGCCTCGATCGACGCGCTGAGCGTGCCGGTCAAGTAGGCGGCCCCGGCTCCCGGAGCCGGCGATGACGACGGGCGGGGCCGCGAGGTCCCGCCCGTTTTTTTGCCCTTGCGGGAGGACCGGCCCCGGCCCTAGACTCATCAGGAGCGATCCGCACGCGATTGCGGCGGTCCCTGCAGGGGGTCTGGGCGGCCCCGGGGACCGGGCGAGATGGGACTCGCCGCACGGAGCACGCCTGAAATGGAGGTGATCCAGTGGGTTGTCATAGATTCGGCTCGGTGGAGGTGGCGTCCCGGCGTTGACGGGAGCCCTCCCGGCCAGCAAGGCTGAGCAGGCAGGTCCCCTTCCCGGGGAACCCAACGCCACCGAAGCCGGCCTCGAACGGCGCCGCCCCGGTCCTCGGACCGGGGCGGCGTTGTCTTCGGCAGGCCGGCCTCGCGGCCGTCAGCCCCGCCCTTCGCGGGCCAGGTCCCCGTACAGGCGCTGCTCGCAGTCCGGGCAGATGCCGTGGGTGAACTCCACGCCCGCATGCTCGCCGAAGTAGGCGTCGACCGCCCGCCAGAACCCCTCGTCCTCGCGCACGCGCTTGCAGCTCGAGCAGATGGGCACCATGCGGCGCAGGGCGTCGATCTCGCTGCGGTAGTCGACGAGGTTGCGCCCCGAGTCGCCCAGGCTCCGGTTCAGCCACCAGAGCTCCAGGTGCCGCTCGGCGAGGTCGCGCATGCGCTCGACCAGGGCGATGCAGTCGGCATCCAGCGCGTGGGGCCTGCTGTCCAGGACGCACAGGGTGCCGATGACCTCGCCGTCGGGCAGGCGGACCGGGAATCCCAAGTACGACAGCATCCCGGGCCGGAAGTCCGGCACGTCGGCCCAGGGATTCTCGTGCAGGGCATCCGGGATATGCACCATGCCGCCCGTGCTGATGACCTTCTGGCAGAACACGCCCGGCGCGTTCAGGGGCATGCGGAGGCCGGGCTCGATGGGGTTGTCGGGGTGGTCCGCCGAGACCGCCACCCGCAGCTCGTCCCCCTCCAGGAGGTTGAGCAGGCCCACGGGCATGCCGACGATGCGGGCCATCAGGTCGATGGTGCCCTGGAAATCGGCCAGGATCTCGGGTGCGAGCCGCGTATCGGGATGGGACGGCACAGGTGCTCCTCGCTGGCGGAACGAAAGCCCACGGACGCGATGGGACCAAGATAACGCGTGGGCGGCCAAGCGATTCCCGGAAAATGGAGGCGGGCGGCTGCCGCACCTGGCCGCCGCCCGCAAAGCCCGGGCTAAAGCTTCACTTATGCCGCGTAGGGATTTTCGCCTGCGGCGGGAGCCTCCGTGAAATTGCCCTGCGGGGGCGGCGACGCCGCCTGCCACTCGAGGCTGCCCGCGCCCCAGGGATTGGCCCCGGCCGCCTGCCCGTCGAACAGCGACCCGAACAGGTTCGAGGCCACCAGCACCAGGCCGGTGATCATGACCCAGACCCCGATGAACGAGACCGACTCGCTGCCCGCCAGCGCCGGCGGCAGGCTGAACGTGCCGCGGGCCACGCCCCCCACGCCCTGCATCATCTGCGGGATGAAGGCCATGTTCAGTCCGACCATGTACAGGGCGGCGCCGAACCGGCCCAGGCCCTGGCGGAACATGCGGCCCGTCAGCTTCGGCCACCACCAGTGCAGGCCCGCCAGCAGCGCCGTCATGACGCCGCCCATCATCAGGTAGTGCGACTGGGCGGTGACGAACAGGGTGTTGGCCAGGTAGCGGCCCACCGACAGCGAGGCCAGCACCAGGCCCATCATCGCGCCGATCCCCGCCTGCAGCACGAAGGCCGCCACGAAGGTCGTGGGCGCGACGCACAGGACGGCGCCCCTGTGCAGCGTGGCCAGCCAGCAGTAGACGATGATGGCGACCGGGACGACCGTGGCCAGGTTCAGCGCCGCGAACACCACCGCGTTCCCGTCGCCCAGGCCGGTGCCCAGCATGCGCAGGCCCCAGGTGGTGAAGCTCAGGGCCAGCAGCGCGATCATCGAGCCCACCGTCAGGCGGTAGCCCACGAAGCCGCCGCGGCGCGCGATGCCCGCGACGATGTCGCTGATCACGCCGACGGCCGGCAGCAGCGCGAAGTAGGCGGCGGGCGTCGTGACGAACCAGAAGTAGTTCTGCCACAGCAGCGGGTCGCTGCCCGGGCCGAAGATGCCGCCGGCGAAGGCCCGCGACAGGCCCAGGTAGATGATGATGATGGCGAACAGCGAACCGACCACCGCCAGCAGGTAGCCCGCCAGGTACACGCCCCAGCTGAACAGCGGCATGGCGAAGAAGCCCATGCCCGCCTCGCGGCGCGTGTGGACCGTCACGACGATGTTCACGCCCGTGGTCAGCCAGCCGAGGGCCGACAGGCACAGGCCGACGGCCATCACCATGAAGGCGCCGGTGCCACCGAGGGAGAACGGCGTCAGGAAGGTCCAGCCCGTGGCCGTCGGCCCGGCGAACAGGGACACCAGGAAGAGCAGCGTGCCCAGCGCGTAGAAGCGGAAGCTCCAGGCCGAGAAGCCCGGCAGCGCCATGTTCCGCGCGCCCAGCTGCAGGGGCAGCACGAAGTGGCCCAGGATCGACGGGATCGCCGGCACCACGAACAGGAACACCATCAGCACGCCGTGCTGCGTCAGCATCTGGTGGTAGGTGTGCGTGTCGATGATGCCGCTCTGGGCGCGCAGCTTCATGATCAGCGCGTAGATCAGCCCCAGCAGGAACACGCCCAGGCTCCAGACCAGGAACATGACCGCGATCCGCTTGTGGTCGCGCGTGCCCAGCCAGCCGCCGAGTCCGTCGCCGCCGCCGAGGTAGCCCGTGTTCAGGGCGCCGCTGCCGCCGCTCATTCCGTCTCCTTCTTCTGGCCGGCGTCCGCGCCGACGGTCGAGTCGGCAGCCGCGGCCGCGGTGCCGCCGCGGCTGGACAGCGTCTTCAGCCAGGCAGTGATGGCTTCGATCTCGCGATCGGTGATCTGGCCGGCGAACGGGGTCATGACGGGCTCGTAGCCGGCGATGACCGACACGTTCGGGTCGAGGATCGACTGCTTGATGTAGGCGTCGTCGGCCGTGATGCGCACGCCCTCGCGGGTGTCGAACTCGAAGCCGTAGACGTCCTTGAACGAGGGGCCGACGCGCTTCGAACCGTCGAGCGAGTGGCAGGCCACGCAGCCCTTGCGGTTGTACAGCAGCTCGCCCACCTGCTCCATGGTCCGGCCCTCGAAGATGTCGCTGACGCGGGTGAGCCAGGCGTCGAACTCGGTCGGGCTCTGCGCCACCAGCGCCGAGCGCATGGTGCTGTAGCCGTCGCCGCTGTAGATGTCGCTGCCCAGGTCGAAGGTGCCGCTGTCCGAGGCCTCGAACCAGGCCTGGGCCGGCTGGCCCGGCAGCACCGCCTGGCTGACCCGCAGGGCGGGGATGGACAGGCCGTGGATCACGTCTTCGCTGTTGAGGGTCAGCCGCACCGGGCGGCCGGTGGGCACGTGCAGCGTGTCGGCAGTCCAGCCGTTGGGATAGGTGAAGGACCACTGCCACTGCTTGGCGTTCACGGCGATGTCGTAGGCGCCGTAGGGCGCCACCGAGCGGTCGAGGAAGCCGCCAAAGCCCGAGGCGAAGGCCCACACGGCCAGGCCCAGGGCGGCCAGCACCCAGGCGCCCAGCAGCGCCGGGTTGGGCCGGCCGACCGGCTCGCCCCGCGCCCCCGCGTCGCCGCGGCGGAAGGTCAGCACCCAGGTCAGGACCAGGCCCGTCACCAGCACGACGATCAGCGCCCCGGCCATGTACAGGCCCAGGAACGGCTTGTCGACGGCCGGCGCGCCGCTCGCGGCGGCTTGGGGCAGCCAGGTGCCGCTGCCCATGGTCGCGGTCGGGACCGCTCCCGGCAGCATGGCGGAAAGCGGGACACGTCCGGTGAGACTGCCTACGTCCACGGGAACACTCCTCAACAGTTGGGTCAGTGCGCTTGCGATGCCCGTCACGGCCACTCCCGTCGCCGGCCTACCGGCCGCCGTTGCGCTCGACGACCAGGTCGGCCGCCCGCTCGACGGGCAGGCCCACGACGCCCTGTTCCTTGTCGATCCAGCGATAGCCCTCGCCCAGCAGCGCCCGCTGCTCGCCCTTGAAGTCGGCGACGTCCTGGTCGACGGGGGCCATCACCTTGCTCTGCACCTCGAGGTTGCGCGCGGCCAGGAACCCGCCCTGCATGAACAGGGCGAACACCCAGACCACCACGAGCACGGCGATCGCGCTCGCCGCCACCGCGAAGGTGTTGAATCCGGTCTTCTTCTCGGCCGCAGCCATGTGTCTTCTCCTGTCTCGGGCCCCGGGCTAGGCGTTCTCGAACCGCAGCGAGTCGGCCAGGCGGGGATCCTTCAGCGGGACCAGCGACCGGCCCATCGCCAGGCGCGTGACCGCGGCGAACCAGACGCCGCCGATCCCCACGAACGCGGTCACGTCCATGGGGGCGAAGACGAAGTGCTCGCTGAACTCGGGCATGACGACCCAGTAGAGGTTCAGCCACTGGGCGCCGATGATCCAGAAGGCCCAGAAGGCCATCATCTTGCGCTGCCGCTTGGCGTAGCGCGAGACCAGGCCCGCGAACGGCAGCACGAACGCCACGAACAGGATCGCCAGGCCCAGCTTGCCCCAGCCGTTCTGGCTGCGCAGCAGGTACCAGGCGGTCTCCTCGGGGATGTTCGCGTACCAGTACAGCATGTACTGGCTGAAGGCGATGTAGCCCCAGAAGAACGTGAAGGCGAACATCAGCTTGCCGTAGTCGTGGAAGTGCTCGGGGCTGATGATGCGGGTCAGCCGGCCGGTGTTCTGCAGGCCCATGGTGACCAGCGTCAGCACCGCGTAGAAGGTGACCAGGCCGCCGGCGAAGTAGTACACGCCGAAGATGGTGCTGAACCACACGGCGTCCACGCTCATCAGCAGGTCGAAGGCCGCGGCGGCCACCGACAGGGCGTAGACCATCAGCGAGAAGCCGCGGAAGTTCTCGAGCTTCCGGGTGATGCCCAGGTCGCCGCTGG
>DAOPJF010000073.1:0-9234 GCA_035399525.1 Candidatus Krumholzibacteriia bacterium
GATGGCCACGCCGGTGCGGTGGCGCCGCACGAACTTCCCCATGCGGTAGCGCGCCGTCGGCGGTCCGGCGGACACCGGCTGGTCGTCCAGGTGCCGCTGCACGTCCTGCGCGAGCTCGGCGGGCGATCCGTAGCGGCGGTTGCGGTCCTTCTCGAGGCACCGCATGATGATCCAGTCGAGGTCGCCCCGCAGGCGCGACGTCAGCCGATGGGCCGTGGTGCCCCGGTTGCGGGCCACCTGCTCGGCCGCATCGCCCAGGGCGGCGAACCGCGTGCTCGGCCGCGGCGGGTCCTGCTCCTGCAGCGTGCGCACGATGCCCGTCAATCCTGCCCGCCTGAGGTCGCCCGACTCGAAGGGCAGCGCCCCCACCAGCAGCTTGTACAGGACCACGCCCAGCGAGTAGACGTCCGTGCGCGTGTCGACGTCCTCGGTCGTGGTGTCGGCCTGCTCGGGACTCATGTACTCGGGCGTGCCCAGCAGCTGCCCGAGCGCCGTGTACATCGTGTCCTCGGTGAGCTTCTGCGCCGTGGCCTTGGCCACGCCGAAGTCGATGATCTTGGGCAGGGGATGGCCGTCGAACTCGGCCACCAGCAGGTTGCCTGGCTTCAGGTCGCGGTGGACGATGGCCTTCTGGTGCGCGTGCTGCACGCCTTCGCAGGCCTGGATGAACAGGCGCAGCCGCTCGGCGGTATCCAGGTTGCGCGCGTCGCAGTAGTCGGTGATGGGAACGCCGTCCACGAACTCCATGGCGAAGTAGGGACGGCCCTCGGGCGTGGTGCCGGCGTCGAAGACGCGGGCGATGCAGGGGTGGTCCATCAGCGCCAGCGCCTGGCGCTCGGCCTCGAAGCGCGCGAGGACCTCCTCGGAATCCATGCCGGCCTTGATGAGCTTGAGCGCGACGGTGCGGCGCACGGGCGCGGTCTGTTCGGCCCTCCACACCTGGCCCATGCCGCCCGACCCGATCAGCTCGCGCAGCACGTAGGGCCCGAATGCGGTGCCGACCGCCGGCGAGAACGCCCCACGCGCGCCGAAGCCGACGGTGGCGTCGCTGTCGAGCGTGGCGCCGCTGTCGAGGGTGCGGTCCTCGTCGCGAGGCTGGTCGTGGGGGAGGTCGTTCATGGCGGCATCCTAGGTGCAGCATTCGGCTGCGGCAAGCGTCCACTCGGGCTGCTGGTCAGCGGCGGTTTCCGGCCCCATGGACGCCGCCTGCCGGAAGTGCAACAAGCACGACGAAATCGGCATCTATTCTGCGGCTGAGGGAACGCGAGGATGGTGCCTATCATGTCTATTCGCTTGATGTTGGCCCTGATCTGCCCCCTGTCGGTCGCCGCGGGGTCCGCCCAGCGAACCACGCCTACTTGGAATGCGTCGCTGGGGCAGCTGCCGCAGGACGCCTGCCCGCCCTGAACGGCCGCGACGCCTGGGCCGGGCGTTGGCCTCTGGCATCTACTTCTGCCGTCTCGAGGCCGGTTCGTCCATGGATTCGCGCCGTATGACGCTCTTGCGGCAATACTCGGTCGTGCCGGCCGCCGGGAGGGAGGTGGTGGGCGGCGGGGCGCATCGGCGCGTCTTCGCGCCGAGCGAGGCCCGCAGGGCCGATGCGCTAAGCCCCGCCGCCCACCACCTCCCTCCCGGCGGCCCCTTGACCTCACCCCCGACGGTCCTACCTTGTCTTCAGGACCATGAGACAAGCGCGACAAGACAGCCTGGACGTGCTGCTGCTGAGCGTCCACGGCCTGATTCGCGGGCACGACCTCGAACTCGGGCGCGACGCCGACACCGGCGGGCAGACGAAGTACGTCGTCGAACTGGCGCGGACGCTGGGTGCGCACCCGTGCGTCGAGCGCGTGGAACTCGTCACGCGGCGTGTCGTGGACCTGCAGGTCAGCCCGGACTACGCGGCGCCCACCGAAGATCTCGGCGACGGCGCGCGCATCGTGCGGATCGCGTGCGGCGAGGAGGGTTACGTCCCGAAGGAGGAGCTCTGGGACGCCCTCGACAGCTTCTGCGACCGCACGCTCGCCTACCTGCGCAGCCGCGACCGCCTGCCGGACGTCATCCACAGCCACTACGCCGACGCCGGGTACGTGGGCGCGCGGCTGGCCCGGCAGCTGGGCCTCCCGCTGGTGCATACAGGGCACTCGTTGGGCCGCGTCAAGCGCCGCCGCCTGCTGGCGGCGGGGATCCGGCGCGACGAGCTCGAGCGGCGCTACCGCATCTCGCGCCGCATTGAGGCCGAGGAGGACACCCTCGGCATGGCCGACCTGGTCATCACCAGCACGCGGCAGGAGATCGAGGCGCAGTACGGGCTCTACGACCACCACGTGCCCGACCGCATGCGCGTGATCCCGCCGGGCGTGGACCTCGACCGCTTCCACGGTCCGGACGGCAGCGAGCCGGCGTCGGCGATCGCCCGCAGCCTCGCGCGGTTCCTCGACGACCCGGCCAAGCCCGTCATCCTGGCCCTGTCGCGGCCCGATCCCCGCAAGAACATCATCACGCTCATCGATGCGTTCGGCGGTTCGTCCCGGCTGCAGGATCTCGCCAACCTGGTGATCGTCGCCGGCAACCGCGACGACATCGCCGAGATGGACGCCGGCGGCCGCGACGTGCTCACCGAGATCCTGCTGGCCATCGACCGCCACGACCTCTACGGCAAGGTGGCCTACCCCAAGCACCACCAGGCGGACGAGGTCCCGGTGCTCTACCGCCTGGCGGCCCTCAGGGGCGGCGTGTTCGTCAACCCCGCGCTGACCGAGCCCTTCGGACTGACCCTGCTGGAGGCCGCGGCCAGCGGGTTGCCGGTCGTGGCCACGGAGGACGGCGGCCCCCGGGACATCATCGAGAACTGCCGCAACGGGCACCTCGTCGATCCGCTCGACGCCGAGGGCATGGCGCAGGCCCTGCGCCGCGTGCTCGAGGATCGGGAACACCGCCGTGCGCTGGCGCTCAACGGCCTGGAAGGCGTCCGCCGCCACTACGCGTGGCAGTCCCACGCCGCGGCCTATGTCGAGGCCGTCGCGCCGCTCGTGGAGCACACCGCGGTTCGGCCCGTCCCGACGCCCTGGTCGGGGCAGTTCCGCGACCGGGCGGTGTTCACGGATCTGGACAAGAATCTCGTGGGTGATCCCGCGGCGCTGGACGCGTTCATCACCGTCATGCAGCGCGAGCGCCGGCGCGCGGTCTTCGGCATCGCGACCGGTCGGCGCCTGGACTCGGCGCTGCGCCTGATGCGCAGGCTGGGGATCCCGCGCCCCGATGTGCTGATCGCCAGCCTCGGTACGGACATCTACTACGGCGAGAGCCTGATGCGCGACCTGCCCTGGCGCGACCACGTCGACCACCTGTGGCACCCGCGGACGCTGCGTCGGCTGGTGGACGACCTGCCGGGCGTCCAGCGCCAGCCGGCCTCGGAACAGGGCGAGTTCAAGCTCAGTTGGTACATCGATCCGGCTCTGGCGCCGTCATACGACGACATCTGCCGCCTCCTGCACCAGAACGGCCAGTCGGTCAACGTGACCGTGTCGTTCGGGCAGTTCCTGGACATCATTCCCGTGCGCGCCTCCAAGGGTGACGCGCTGCGCTGGTTCGCGGCGCAGCGTGACGTGCCGCTGCACCGCGTGCTGACGGCCGGCGGATCGGGGGCCGACGAGACCATGATGCGCGGCGACACCCTTGCCGTCGTCGCGGCCAACCGCCACCACGAGGAACTGTCGTCGCTCGCGGGCAGCCGGGACATCTTCTTCGCCACGCGTCCGTACGCCGGGGGCATCCTGGAGGCCATCGAGCACTACGACTTCTTCGGCGCGTGCCGGGTGCCCGTCCCATGAGGCGGCTGCTGCTGGCAACGGACCTCGACCGCACGCTGCTGCCCAACGGCGCGGCGCCGGAATCGCCCGGGGCGCGGCCGTGCTTCGCGGCGCTGGCCGCCCATCGCGATGTCACCGTCGTGTACGTGACGGGCCGCGATCCGGGGCGGGTCGACGAGGCGCTGCAGGCCTGGGGCGTGCCGAGACCCGACGTGCTGATCGCCGACGTGGGGACGACCATCGCCGACCCCGGGCCGGGCGGATGGCTGCGCTGGCCCCGGTGGGACGTGGAGATCGGTCGCGGCTGGCACGGTTCGACCGCCGGGGACCTGGCGAGCCTGCTGGCGGATCTGCCGGGCCTGCAGCTGCAGGAGGCCTCGCGGCAGAGCCGCTGGAAGCTGAGCTTCGAGACGCGGCCGGCATCGGAAGTCGACCGGCTCGGCGAGCGCATCAGGGTCCGCCTGGCCGAGTGCGGCGTGGCGGCGGCCGTCGTGGGCAGCCGCGACGACCTGCTGGACAAGGGCCTGCTGGACGTCCTGCCGCCGGGTGCGGACAAGCAGCAGGCCCTGGCCTTCGTCATGACGGAGCTCGGCTTCGCTCCCGGGGAAACGGTGTTCGCCGGCGACAGCGGCAACGACCTGCCGGTGCTGGCCGGGCCGGTGCCGGCGGTCGTCGTGGCCAATGCCGATCCCGGGTTCCAGGTCGAGGCTGCCGAGGCCGCGGCCCGGGCGGGCTTGGGCGACCGGCTCGTGTTCGCCCGCGGCGGCGTGCTGGGCATGAACGGCAACTATGCCGCGGGCATCATCGAAGGCGTGCTGCATTTCCGGCCCGAATGGCGCGCGCTGCTGGAGGGTGCCTCGTGACGACCGCGTCCCGCCCCATCGTGTTCGGCGAGGTCCTCTGCGACCGCTTCCCCGACGGCAGCACCGTCCTGGGCGGGGCGCCGTTCAACGTCGCCTGGAACCTGCAGGCGCTCGGGCTGGAGCCGCTGCTGGTGACCCGCGTGGGCCGGGACGAGGCGGGCGAGCGCATCGCCGACGCCATGCGGTCCTGGGGCATGGACCTCTCGGGCCTGCAGCGCGATCCCCGGCGGCCGACGGGCATCGTCGAGGTCGATCTCGCGGATGGCGAGCCGCGCTACTCCATCGCCCAGGGCAGCGCGTACGACTTCATCGCCGCGGACGACCTGCCTACCCCGGCTTCCGGCGACATCCTCTGCCACGGCAGCCTGGCCCTGCGCACGCCCGTGCCCCGCCCCGCCCTCGAGCGCCTGCAGGGGCTGGCGACGGGCGGCACCCTGGTGGACGTGAACCTGCGCGCACCCTGGTGGGACCGTGGGGCGGTGCTCGACCTGCTGCGCCGCGCGCGCTGGGCGCGGCTCAACGCCGGCGAACTGGCCGCGCTCGTTCCGGCGGAGATCGACCTGGGCCGGCGGGCCGCGCGCCTGCTGGCGGCGGCTGACCTGGATTGCGTGATCGTCACCATGGGGGCCGACGGGGCCGTGGCCCACGGGCGCGACGGCTGGGTCCATCGCCCCGCGCTGCCCTCGGGCGGACGGTCCGCGGACACCGTCGGCGCCGGCGACGCGTTCACCGCGGTCGTCCTGCTCGGCCTGGTGCGCGGCTGGGACTGGCCCCTCATCCTGGAGCGGGCCCATCAGCTGGCGTCGGCGGTGGCGGGGCTGCGCGGCGCCACCACTGCGGATCGCGCCTTCTACACGGCCTTCCGCCGCACCTGGGAGATGTCATGAACGCATCGCGACCGGACCGGACCAGCCACCTCGAGAACGGCTTCCTCGTCGAGCTGGAGCGCTTCCTCGACGCCGAGCGCAGCCTGGCCCACCGCTTCTGCCACCGGCTGCAGGAGGCCGGCCGCCCCTTCCTGCTGCGCAGCGACCTGCAGGACATCTTCGCCGCAGTGGCGGCCGAGCCGGGGGGCGAGGCGCTGTCCGGGTCGCCGCTGGCGCGGCTGGTGGGCTGGGCCCAGGAGGCGGCCGTCGACGCGGCCTGGATCCACTTCGCGCTGCGTTCGCGGGTGGCGCGGTGGGCCCACCTGAGCCTGCACCTCGATCCGCTGGGGGCGACCGAGATCCCGACCGCCGAGTTCCTGCGCTGCCGTGAGCGCCTGGTGGACGGCCGCGCCGACGGCGACATGCCGCCCCTGGAGATCGACCTCGAGCCCTTCAGCCGCGAGTTCGCCAAGATGAGCGAGGCCCGCTCGATCGGCCGCGGCGTCGAGTTCCTGAACCGCCGCCTGTCGAGCCGCCTGTTCGAGGGGCAGAAGCACGGCGAGCGCCTGCTGCTGGAGTTCCTGCGCGTGCACCGGCGGGGCGATCGCCAGCTGATGCTCGATCGGCGGATCGACGAGGTCGACACCCTGCGCGACGCCCTGCGGGAGGCCGACGAGCTGCTGGCGGATCTCGATCCGGCGACGCCGTGGTCCGGGCTGGCGGCAGCGCTTGGCGCGCGCGGCTTCGAGCCGGGCTGGGGCCGGGACGCCGGCCGCGTGCGCGAGACGATGCAGCTGCTGCTGGACATCCTCGAGGCGCCGTCGCCCGATGCGCTGGAGAGGTTCCTGGCCCGCATCCCCATGATCTTCTCCATCGCGATCATCTCGCCCCACGGCTGGTTCGGCCAGTCCGGCGTGCTCGGCCGACCGGACACCGGGGGCCAGGTGGTGTACATCCTCGACCAGGTGCGCGCCCTCGAGCAGGAGATGCGCAGCCGGCTGGACGCGCAGGGCCTGGACGACCTGATGCCGGAGATCGTGGTGATCACGCGGCTGATTCCCGAGGCCGAGGGCACCACCAGCGACCAGCGCCTCGAGCCGATCGCCGGGACGCGCGGTGCGCGCATCCTTCGCGTCCCGTTCCGCGCCGGGGACGGCGGCGTGCTGCCGCGCTGGATCTCGCGCTTCGACCTGTGGCCCTACCTCGAGGAGTTCGCGCTCGAGGCGGGGCGCGAGCTGATGGCCGAGCTGGGCGGCCGGCCGGACCTGGTGATCGGCAACTACTCGGACGGCAACCTGGTGGCCTCGCTGCTGTCCCAGAAGCTGGGCGTGACGCAGTGCAACATCGCCCACGCCCTCGAGAAGACGAAGTACCTGCTGTCGGACATCTACTGGCGCGACCTCGACGACGAGTACCACTTCGCCTGCCAGTTCACCGCCGACCTGATCGCCATGAACACGGCCGACTTCATCATCACCTCGACGTTCCAGGAGATCGCCGGCACCGAGCGTTCGGTGGGCCAGTACGAGGCCCACGCGGCCTTCACCATGCCGGGGCTGTACCGGGTCGTGCACGGCATCGACGTCTTCGACCCGAAGTTCAACATCGTCTCGCCCGGCGCGGACGCGGCCGTGTACTTCCCGGCGGGCGATCGCGAGCGGCGGCTGGAGCACCTGCACGGGCGGATCGCCGAACTGATCGACGGGCCGGCGGACGACGGCGACACGCGCGGGGTGCTGCAGGACCCGCAGAAGCCCCTGCTGTTCACCATGGCGCGGATGGACCGGATCAAGAACATCACGGGACTGGTGGCGTGGTACGCGGAGTCGCCGGCATTGCGCGAGGCGACGAACCTGCTGGTGGTGTCCGGTCACGTCGATCCGCAGCTGTCGGCCGACGCCGAGGAGCGCGAGCAGATCGGGCTGATGCACCGCCTGATGGACGAGCACGGCCTGGACGGCCAGGTGCGCTGGCTCGGCCGGCACCTGGACAAGGGGCTGGCCGGCGAGCTCTACCGGGTGGTCGCCGACCGCCGCGGCGCCTTCGTGCAGCCGGCCGTGTTCGAGGCCTTCGGCCTGACGGTCGTCGAGGCCATGAGCACCGGCCTGCCCGTGTTCGCCACGCGCTTCGGCGGACCCCAGGAGATCATCGAGGACGGGGTCTCGGGCTTCCACATCGACCCGAACCACGGCGCCGACGCCGCCGGACGGATGGCGGAGTTCTTCGCGCGTTGTGCCGAAGACCCGGAGGAATGGGACCGCATCGGCCGCGGCGCCCTCGAGCGTGTGGCCGCGCGGTACACGTGGGGCCGCTACGCCGAGCGCCTGATGACGCTGTCGCGCGTGTACGGCTTCTGGCGCTACGTCACCGACCTCGACCGCGCGGCGACGCGGCGCTACCTGGAGATGTTCTATGGCCTGCAGTTCCGGCCGCTGGCGGCAAAGGTGCCGCGGCGGGGGTGAGGCCGGCTCAAGGGGCAGCCGGTCAACGCCGGCAAGATCGTCCAGCTGTCGGGCCTCGGCCGGAACGGGGTCGACAAGGCCGTGACGGCTCCTTCCCGCAGGGCTTGACATGGGGCGAAACATAGGCGAAAATATAGCGAAACAAATAGACAAACGCAAGCGGAAAAACGAGTTGGAAAATCATGCCCCCCGCCCTCTGGTGCAAGTCCCACTACTCGTTCCTCGAGGGCGCCTCGTCGCCCGGCGAGCTGGTGGCGCGGGCGGTCGAATTGGGCCTGCCGGCCCTGGCGCTGACCGACCGCGACGGCGTGCCCGGCGTCCCCTCGGCCTGGCTGGCGGCCAGGGGCACCGCGCTGAAGCTCATCATCGGCAGCCAGGTCAGCATCGACGACGGTACGTCTATCACCTTGTTGGCGGCAGACCGCCGCGGGTACGCCAACCTCTGCGGGCTGGTCACGGCGGGCGCCATGCGCGCGCCCAAGGGGCAGGGCACCGTGCGCTGGGACGAGGTAGCGGCCCACGCCGAGGGCCTGCTGGCGCTGTGGGGCGGGCGCGGGTCGGCGCTCATAGCCGACGACGCGCCGCGCACCGCCATGGCCACCCTGCGCGAGGCGTTCGGCGATCGTCTTCACGCCCTGGCCGCGCGCCATCGGCACGCGCCCGAGCAGCGGGCCGAGCGGCGCCTGCGCGAGCGCGCCGCACAGCTGGGCATCGAGGTCGTCGCCGCCGTCGAGGTGCTGTACCACGACCGGGCGCGGCGGCCGCTGCAGGACGTGCTCACCTGCATCCGTGAGGGCACCACCGTGGACGAGGCGGGCACGCGGCTGCAGCCCAACGACCGGCACGCGCTGCCGTCGGCGGCGCAGATGCGGCACCTCTTCGCCGACGACCCCGCCGCGCTGGCCGCCGCGAGCGAAGCCGCCGACCGCTGCGCCTTCGACCTGGCCGACCTGCGCTACCGCTACCCCGCCGAGTTCCTGCCCTTCGGCATGTCCGAGGCGCGCTGGCTCGATGCGCTCGTGACCAAGGGCGCACGCGAGCGCTTCGGGCAGCCCGTGCCCGCGGACATGGCCGAGCGCATCGCCCGTGAACTCGCGCTCATCCACGAGCTGGACTACGAAGGCTACTTCCTGACCATGGCCGAGATCGTGCGCTTCTGCGGCGAGCAGGGCATCCTCTGCCAGGGGCGCGGGTCGGCGGCCAACTCGGTGGTGTGCTACTGCCTGAAGGTCAC
>DAOPJF010000074.1:0-9202 GCA_035399525.1 Candidatus Krumholzibacteriia bacterium
CCGATGGTTGCACAGCTCGCACTTGATGATGTGCGGCGAGCGCGCGTCCCACTCGAACTTCGGGATCTCGAACGGGCACGCCACCTGGCAGTACCGGCAGCCGATGCAGCGGTTGGTGTCCCAGGTCACGATGCCATGCTCGCGCTTCTGCAGGGCGCCGATCATGCACGCCCCCACGCAGCCGGGATCGATGCAGTGCATGCACTGCTGCTTCATGTACGAGCGGCGCTCGCCGTCGGTGTAGAGCTTGATGATGTTCTTGGTGCGGTCGTTGAGCACCGTGGGCATGTCGTGCAGGGGGTCGAGCCGGGTGTCCGGCGGCAGGTTGTTGGCCTGGTGGCACGCCACGACGCAGGCCTTGCAGCCGATGCACCGCGTCGTGTCGTACAGCAGGCCCACCGCGTCGGCCGGCGCCTGGCGCGCGGGCTCCGAGCCCAGCGCGGGCGCGGCCGCCGCCGCGGCAGTCGCCCCGGCCGCCGCCATCCCCTTCAGGAATGAGCGTCTGGTCCGGTCCATGGGCTAGCCCTCCTTCTTCGGCTCTTCGGGCTTCTCGGCGTCCAGCTTCCGCGAGTGCGTGTAGGCCGCGCCGAGGGCCGCACCGACGACCGCGCTGCCCAGGCCCACCGCCAGCGGGTTCGGCCCCTGCTGCTCGGCGTGGATGGACGGGTAGGTGTCCGGCGGCGTGGGCCGCTCGATGTCCACGGTGGTGTGGATGGGCACCTGGAAGGCCAGCTGCTGCTCGGTGCAGCCGACGCACGGGTGGCCGATGCCGATGGGCCACGCGCCCGGCACGTCGCAGAAGTGCTTGATCGAGCAGTTGGCGTGGGTGGCCGGGCCCTTGCAGCCCAGCTTGTACAGGCAGTAGCCCTGGCGATGGTTCTCGTCGCCGAACTGCTGGGCGAAGCGGCCGGCGTCGAAGTGCGGACGCCGCGGGCAGTCCTCGTGGATCACGCGGCCGTAGGCGAACTTCGGGCGGCCCTTGTCGTCCAGTTCGGGCAGGGTGCCCAGGGCCACGAACTGCAGGACCGTGCCCAGGAAGTTGTAGGGGTTCGCAGGGCAGCCGGGGATGGTGACCACGGTCTTGTCCTTGAGCACCATGGGCGCGCCGGTCGCGCCGGTCGGGTTCGGCCCGCTGGCCGGGATGCCGCCGAACGAGGCGCAGCTGCCGATGGCGATGATGGCGCCGGCGTCGGCGGCCACCTCGGTCACCAGGTCCAGCGCCGTCTTGCCGGCGATCTTGCAGTAGATGCCGCCGTCCTTGACGGGGATCGCGCCCTCGACCACGAGCACGTACTTGCCCTTGTTGGCCGCCATGGTGTCGTACAGCGACTTCTCGGCCTGGTGGCCCGCGGCCGCCGACAGCGTCTCGTGGTAGTCCAGCGAGATCAGGTCGAGGATCAGCTCGGCCACCTCGGGCGCACTGGTGCGCAGCAGCGACTCGGTGCAGCCGGTGCACTCCTGGAAGTGCAGCCAGATGACCGACGGCTTCAGGCCCGCGGCCGCAGCCTCGGCGATGCGCACGGCGGTGGTCGACGACAGGCCGACCGCCGCGGCGGCCGCCGTGACGACCTTCAGGAATTCGCGCCGGTCCATCTTGCGATGGAGCGCGCGCGACGACTGGTCGCGCAGGATGTCGAGAGGCTCCATGGGTGACTCCCCCTGTGGCATCGGGCGTGGGTCCGGGATCGGCCGCCGGGCGGCGGAACGGGCCGCCGGCGCTCCCCAGGGCGCCGGCTTTTCGCAGTCAGGCTATCACGCGGTTGCATGGGTGTGAAGCTGTTTGTTTACGAAATAACAGGACTAAATCATTCATCTTTATGGACTTGCATGAGAATGGATGTCGGAATCGGTGGAAAGGCGAAGGCGGCCGGACCTTGAGGGATCCGGCCGCCTTGGGCAAGTCATTATGACAACGTCAGTTCAAGGCCTTCAACAGATCGGCCTTCAGGCCGTCGCTGGCCGGCTTGGCGCCGAACCAGACCGACCACAGGGCCTCGGCGAACGCCGGCTTCTCGATGATGCCGCTGATCTCCCCGTTGAGCATGACCGTCAGGCCGCTCTTGGGGCAGTAGTCGAAGATGATGACGTCGCCGTCCTGGGCATCGCGGGTGAAATAGCTCTCGAACATCGCCATCTCGGCCTTGAACGGCGAGGTGTCGGCGTAGTTCTTCTCGATGACCTCGACGAAGGCGTTGATCAGCTTTTCGCGGCTGAAGCTGCGGCGCAGGTTCATCTGCAGCTGCTTGGGGGCCTTCAGGGCCACCAGGCCGGCGCCCTTGTCCGCGCCCAGGTCCGAGCCCTTGGCCATGTACGAGGCGATGGTGTAGACATCGACCTTCAGGATGGTCTTCTCGCGCAGGCCCGCACCGGTCGCCACGAGTTCGACCTGCTCGCCGTTGCAGCCGACCGTGAGCACGTCGGGGTACTCGACGCCCGTCTTGCTCTCGGTGATGGCCTGGGCCGCCGGCACCGCCAGCGACACGAGGACGAGGGCCGACACCATCAGGTACGCGAATCTCCGCATGGCAACACTCCCGGGTCGGGGTTCGAGACGCAGCACTCCGGATCGGCCGCCACCTTACCGCGCCCGGCGGCCGCCGATCAAGCGGATCCGGCGGCCGCTTGCCGGCCGGCCCGCCGGGGTCTACCATCGCCGGGTCACTTCGTCCCCGATCCCGGCGGTATGGCATGGTGCGGCTCTCGGTGGTCATGGTCGCGCGCAACGAGGCGCGGAACCTCGCGCGCAGCCTCGGCAGCGTCGCCTGGGCGGACGAGCGGGTGGTCGTGGACGCCGGCAGCACCGACGGCACCGCCGCCGCCGCGCGCGCCCTCGGCGCCCGGGTGGTGGAGCGTCCCTGGGACGGCTACAGCCGCCAGGTCGAGCACGGCGTCGGGCAGGCCACGGGCGACTGGATCCTGGTGCTGGACGCCGACGAGGAGGTCACGCCGGAGCTGGCGGCCGCCATCCGCGGCGCCATCGCGGACCCCGCCGGCCCCGGGGCCTGGCAGGTGCGCCGCCGCATGCGCGCCTTCGGCCGCTGGATCGACCATGGCGGCTGGTCGCCCGACTGGCAGCTGCGCCTGTTCCGTCGCGGCGCCGCGCGCGCCGCCCATCGCGAGATCCATGGCGCCTACGTGGCCGACGGCCCGGTGGGGCGCCTCGACGGCCTGCTGCTGCACCACACCTACGACCACGTGCACGCCTGCGTCGCCCGCATGAACGACTACACGTCCCTCGAGGTCGCCAACCGCCTCGAGCGCCGTCCCGACGCCGCCCCGAGCCCGGCCCGCCTGCTGCTGGGCCCCCTCGGCGCGTTCCTGCGCTGCTACGTGCGCAAGGCCGGGTGGCGCGACGGCCCGGCGGGCCTGTGGCTGGCATTGCTGACGGCGCAGTACACGATGCTGCGGCACCTGAAGCTCTGGGAGTATCGCCTACGCGAACGCGAGGACATCGATGACCTGCGCCGCCCGCCGATCCGGGCCGCCGAGGTGCTGGCCGCCCGCGAACGTCCCTGATCCCCGCCCGGCTTGCGGGGCACCGGGCGCCGTGCGATGATTGGCGGCACACCCATCTTCCGAAAGGACGCCGCCATGCACAAGCAGAGCGTGATCCTGCTGAACCAGGCCGTCGCCGACGAGCTCGCCGCCGTGCACCAGTACATGTACTTCCACTTCCACTGCGACGACCAGGGCTTCGACCTGCTGGCGCTGCTGTTCAAGCGCACCGCCATCGACGAGATGATGCACATCGAGCGCCTGGCCGAACGCATCCTGTTCCTGAAGGGCGAGGTGGAGATGACGGCCGCCGAGCCCGTCGCCAAGATCACCGACGTGCAGAAGATGCTCGAGAAGGCGACCGCGATGGAGGAGGCCAGCGCCAAGGACTACAACCGCATGGCCAACGAGTGCGCGGCCAACGCCGACTCGGTCTCCAAGAAGCTGTTCGAGGAACTGGTGATGGACGAGGAGCGCCACTACGACCAGTACGACACCGAGCTGGACAACCTGAAGCGCTTCGGCGCCGAGTACCTGGCGCTGCAGTCGATCGAGCGCAGCCGCAGCCGCGGCGCCGGCGGCCCGCCGGCCTAGGGCGCCGGCGCGCCCGCCCGCCCGGCCGGCGCCAGCATCGCCCCGCGCACCACGAAGACGAACGCGCCGCGGTCGGACGGGTCGGCATGATCCCGCCAGGCCGCGGTGGCGTTTCCGCGGGTCAGCACGCGCACGGCCCGGTCGCCGCCGAGCACGTCCTGCATGAGCGCCCACTGCGCGTCGTCCGTGGCGGGATCGCGCAGGAACACCACGCGATCGCCCGGTCCGAGGTTCGCCCCGACGACGGCGCGGCAGGCCAGGCGCGACACCTCCTCCTTGAAGACGAGGCGATGCAGGGGACGGCCGCTCGGATGGCGGGCGTCGCGGTGGTAGAGCGTCGTACCCAGCGCCGACGTCACCAGCAGCACGGTCAGCAGGGTCAGCGATCCCCGCGAGGGCCCGCGCTGCGGATACAGCATCAGGGCCACCGTCACCGCCACGGCCGCGAACGATGCGTACAGGTAGCGGGGCACCGCGTGGTCGCCCGTGACCAGCGCCGGCACGAGGGCCAGCACCCCCAGCACGAGCGCCGCGGCCGCCGCCCGGCGGCGGTCGGGCCGCACCGTCTGCACCGCCGTCACCCACAGCAGCCACGCGAGGCTGCCCAGCACGGCGCCCAGCCGCGAGGTCAGCGTCGCGTCGCGCAGCAGCGGGCCCGGCGTCAGCAGCCAGGCGCCGAACACCAGGCCGTTGCGCAGCGCGTGCCGCAGGTCGAGGGCATACGCAGCGGTGGCGGCGACGTCCCGCCGCACCAGCAGCGCCGCCCCCACGCCGACGGCCGCCAGCACGACCGTGCCGGCGCCTGCCCACGAGCGCAGGCGGCTCTCGCGGTGCAGCGTCCAGGCGAAGACCGGCGCCAGGAACAGGCCCGACTCCTTCGCGCCGACGGCCAGTCCGGCCAGCACCAGCGCCAGCCCACGGGAGCGCCCGTCCCCGGCCAGCCAGCGGTCCAGGGCCGCCAAAGCGAGGAAGGCCCCCAGCAGCTCGACCGCTCCCGTGCCCCAGCACAGGCTTTCGAATGCCACGGGGGCGGCGGCGAAGATCGCGCCCGCGGCGGCGGCGCCCGCCGCGTCCAGACCGGCCCGGCGGGCCAGGCGGGCCACCATCAGGGCCGAGGCCGCATGCAGCGCCAGCCGCGTCAGGGCCCAGGGCCAAGGGGCCAGCCCGAAGAGCGGGACGAGCAGCGACCAGTACAGCTGGTAGGATACCGGCCGCACCAGGCTGCCCGGCCGGGCGCCCAGGCCCAGCGCGTCGGCCAGGAAGTACCAGTCGTCGTGCAGCCACCAGGACCGCAGGACGGGCAGGAAACCCAGGATGGCGACAACGAGAACGGGCACCGCATAGCCCAGGCGTCGGATCATGCCACAACTCCCCTTCGGGTCAGGCGCAGCCGGTGGCGCCCTCCGGCGAACAGGTTACGTGCTGGGCCGGCGATGTCGAAGGGTAAAGGCTAAAGAATTCCTTGATTTTACTCAATTCGGCCGTGGGCAAGACGATATCGCTTTCACAACTTCACCCCCCGGAAGGAGCCGAGAGCATGTCCCCGGTGGCCTCCGCCCCCAACGCAACCGACTACACGCAGCAGGAATCCCTGACCTTCGCCGTCGAACTGCTGGCCTCGATGCCCGGCGCCGCCGCCATCCTGAACCGCCGTCGCGAATTGCTGGCGGCCAACGCGGACTTCTCGCGGCGTTTCCTGTCCGGGTCCGACCAGGAGGCCGTGGGCCAGAGCCCCGGCGTGATCCTGCAGTGCGTGAACCCGGGTCCGGACAATGGCGGCTGCGGCCACACCTCGGCCTGCGCGTCCTGCGGGCTGCTGCACGCGTTGGTGCAGGCGGCCGGCGGAGATGTGACCCGGGCCAGGTGCGCCATCGAGCGCGCGGGAAGCCTGCCGGTGCTCGACCTTGCGGTGCGCATCCGCCCCCTGGACGTGGGGGGCGAGCGCTTCCTGATCGTCTCCGTGCTGGACTAGGTCGCTCCGGCGCGGCGGCCGAGGCCGCAGCGGGATCCGGAACGAGAACGGCGCCCTGCCTCCGAGGAGACAGGGCGCCGTGTTCCAACGTGGGCTGGCTGGCTTACCAGCGGCCGCCGCCGCCGCCACCGTAGCCGCCGCGGCCGCCACGGCCACCGCCGCCACCGCCGCCGCCACCGCCGCCGCCACCGCGACGATCCTGAGCCTCGTTGACCCGCAGGGTCCGACCGCCCATCTCGGCGCCGTCGAGGGCCTGCATGGCCGCCATGGCCGCGTCGTCGTCCATCTCGACGAAGCCGAAGCCACGGGGCCGGCCGGTCTCACGATCGTTGATCAGCGCCACCGAGTGCACGGTGCCGTGCTGGCCGAACAGGTCGTTGATGTCCTCGTCGGTCGCGCTGAAGGGCAGGTTGCCCACATAGAGCTTCTTCATTTCTGTCTCTCCACTTGACGGCCTAGCCGTCCAAAGCAAGCCCATGCGGGATTTCCGGCCAAATCCGGTCAAGCCCACGGGCTTCAGTCGAGTCCGGCCGGTGCCGGGCCCCATTCCCCGCGGTGGGGAATCTCGTCATCCCGGCGGCGCGGCCGGGTCAAGTTCTCGTCGCGGTCCAGGCCGCCGTGCACCAAAAAACCGTCGGCCTGCATATTCCGGACCGACGGCACTCGAGGAGGCACGGCATGTTTCGTCCCGAACGCGTTCCATACTAGAAGCAACGCCACCCTTTGTCCAGCCGGAACTCGTGCTGGGGATTTCCCTAGCCAGAACCGGACACATTCGCATTGTCGGCCATGTCGACCGGTGCTATCAAAGAATCAACGTATGCTTCAACGATATATAAGGGAGGCCCGCGGGACGGTCGATGGACCGTCGCTGACCGCCGGTCCCGATCAGGAGATTGCTATGCCCAGGCCTGATGCCCAAGACACGCCGATCCTGCGCAACCATCCGTTTGCGGCTCTTGAACCGGAACATCTGGCCCAATTCGAGGCGGTGCGCCAGGTGCAGAGACTGCCGGCCGGCCATGTGCTCTGCATCGAAGGTGCTTATTTGACAACGATTTCGGTCATCCTTGAAGGCGCGGCCAAGACCACGCGCACCGGCGACCGCGGCAACCCGCACCTCATGCAGCTGGTGGGGCGCAACGAGGTTGTGGGGCTGGCGGGCCTGCTGGCGGACGGGCGGGCCCAGGCCACCGCCGTCACCGTCGAGCCCACGGTGGCCGTCACCGTGCCGAGCGACGCCGTGACGGCCCTGCTGGATCGATCCGCCGGCTTCGCCGCCGCCGTGGCCCGCGCCCTCGCGGCGGAGGTCTGCCATGGGTCGGATCGGGTCCTGTCGATGGCCCAGCGTTCGGTGCGCCGGCGCATCGCGGACATGCTGCTGCACATGCACGGCACGCCGGTGCCGGGGCACCTGGGACGACCGTCGATCCCGGTGCACCTGAAGCGCAAGGACATCGCCCAGTTCGTCGGCACCACGCCCGAGACGCTGTCGCGCACGCTGGCCGAGTTCGCGAGCCTGGGGCTGATCGCGGCGGATCGGCGCTCGATCCGCATCCTGGATGTCGCCGGTCTCCAGGGACTCGAACGCCAGGCCTGAGCGGCCACCCGCGGCGCGGCACCGGGTGACCTCGATCGGGGACACCGCGGCGCCGGCGGCGGACGACATGCCCCTGCCGGGACACGCTGTACACCCGCCCGCGAGGGCCCGATTTCTTTATAACTTATAATTATACATGGACATGGCTTGGACCTCGGGCGCTGGGCACCGCACCTGCAATGGGATGGGTGTCCGTGGAACGGCTGCGTTCCCGCAACGAAAGGACCAAGCCATGAAACGCAACGCCACCTCGACCATCCGGGCTTTCCAGATCGCCTTCGGGCTGGCCCTCGTGCTCACGGCCGCGGCCGCCCTGGTTCCCGGCGACGCCCAGGCCGCCCTGCGGATCACCGCCACCATCGGGACGCCGGTGCAGGCCAGGGTCGTGGTGGGCGATGCGCCCAGGGTGGCGGTCCAGACCAAGCCTATCGCCGTGCGGACCTGCCCGGCGGGGCGCATCGAGCGCTGCGACGACCGGCAGCACTGCCGCGCCTGCCGTCACGAGGCGCGACTCGAGCGCCGGGAACACCGCCGCGAACACCGCCAGGAGCGCGTGTGGGTGCCCGGCTACTGGGAGCAGACCGGTCGGCGCGTGGCGCGCTGGGTGCCGGGCCACTGGGAGATCCGCCTGTCGGAGTGCGGCCGCTGACGGTTCTCGACCGCCGACCCGCGATACTGGCCCCGGCCTCTGCGGCCGGGGCCTTCGCCTGTCCGGGGCCGACGCGGACCGCCGCCGATTTGCGCGGCGGCGCCCGCGGCGGCCTGTGCTATAGTGCGCGCTTTCTGCAGCCGCCTGACCCTCGAACCGGGAGCCCACCATGCTTTCGACGCTTCGCCGCGCCGTCCTTGCCCTTTCGCTCGTCCTGGCCGCCACGGCGGTCGCCTCGCCCGGCGGCCTGAACCAGGGCACCTCGCCTCTCGACCTCGGGGCGGCGTTGCCCGGCGCCCGGTTCGCCGCCGACCTGCCCACCCTGCAGGACGTGACGGGCGTGGCGCCCGCCGAGCGCCCGTTGCGGCCCGAGGAGGTGCTGGCCTGGTTCCGCGCCCTGGCCGACGCGTCGCCCCGGGCCCGCCTGGTGGAGTTCGGGCGCACCTACGAGGATCGGCCGCTGGTGTACCTGGCCGTGTCGGACGAGGCGACCATCGCCGACCTCGACGGGTTCAAGGCGCGCCACCGGGCGATCATGGATCCCCGCACGGGCGCGGCGCGTGGCCCGGCCGACAAGCCCGTGGCCTGGATGGCCTACGGCATCCACGGCGACGAACTGAGCAGCACCGACGCGGCCGCGGTGCTGGCCTGGTGGCTGGTGGCCGGCGATGACGACCAGGCGCGCGCCGTGCGCGACGGCGTGCTGGTGCTGATCGATCCCTGCGAGAATCCCGACGGCCGCGCCCGCTACCTGGCGCAGACCACCGCGTTCGCCCACCGCACCGCCAACCCCGACCAGGACGACCTGGCGCACCGCGCGGTCTGGCCCTGGGGCCGGGGCAACCACTACCTGTTCGACATGAACCGCGACTGGTTCACCATGGTGAATCCC
>DAOPJF010000075.1:0-9162 GCA_035399525.1 Candidatus Krumholzibacteriia bacterium
GGGCGGCCTGGGCATCATGTCGCTGACCGCGGCGCTGGGCCTGCTGCTGGGGCGCGGCATCGGCGTGCGCGAGAGCAGCCTGCTGCGCGAGGTCTTCCAGCTGCCCATGATGGCCGAGGTGGGCCGCACCCTGCGCGGCATCGTGGTGATGACCCTGGTCATCGAGGGCATCGGCGCCGCGGTGCTGTACGCCGCCCTCGACGGCATGCCCCTGGCGCAGGGCACGCGGGTCGGCGTGGCCGTGTTCCACGCGGTCAGCGCCTTCTGCAACGCCGGCTTCTCGACCTGGAGCGACTCGCTCGTGGGCCTGGCCGACCGCCCGCTGTTCGTGCAGACGGTGGCGGCGCTGCTGGTGCTGGGCGGCCTGGGCTTCGGCGTGCTGGGCCAGGTCGGCGCCTGGCTGCGGGGGCGCGCCCTGCGCGAGCCGCGGGGGCCGTCCAACCGCCTGGGCCTGCAGTCGCGCGTGGTGCTGGGGGTGTCGGCCGTGCTGCTGGCGGCAGGCACGGCAGCCATCCTGCTGGTCGAGCGCGGCGGCGCCCTGGCGGGGCAGCCCTGGTGGCTGCGCCTGTCGCAGGCCTTCTTCCAGTCGGCCACCTGCCGCACCGCCGGGTTCAACAGCCTGGACCTGAACCTGCTGGCGCCGGCCTCGCTGTTCACGATGATCGTGCTGATGACCATCGGCGGCGCGCCCGGCTCGACCGCCGGCGGCATGAAGGTCACCACCCTGGCCATCGCCTGGGCCAACGTGCGCGCCATCGGGCGCGGCCAGAACCAGGTGCGGCTGGGGCACCGCGAGCTCGATCCGGTGCTGATCCAGCGCACCATGCTCGTGATCTCGGGCGGCGTCGTGGTCATCGCCACGGGCATCTTCATCCTGCTGCTCAGCGAAGGGCACCCGCTGCTGGAGACGGCCTTCGAGGCGGTCTCGGCCCTGGGCACCGTGGGCCTGTCGCTGGGCCTGACGCCGCTGCTGTCGCCCGTGGGACGGCTCGTGGTGATCAGCCTGATGTTCATCGGCCGCCTGGGTCCGCTGACCCTGGCGAGCAGCCTGACCGGGGCGGGGCGCGACTCGCGCGTGCGCCTGCCGCGCGGACGCATCCAGGTGGGCTAGGGTCGCCGCGGGGCGGCCGCCAACGAGGAGAGGAACGCGATGCTGAAAGTCGTCGTCATCGGCCTGGGCCGCTTCGGATCGACCGTGGCCACGGACCTGTGCCGCCGCGGCTGCGAGGTCCTGGCCGTCGACCGCACGATGCGCCTGGTCGAGGAAGTGCTCGACCGCGTCTCGGTCGCCGTGGGCTTCGACGCCACCGACCGGCAGAACCTGGAGGCCTACGACGTCGGCTCGATGGACGTGGCCATCATCGCCGTCGGCACCAACTTCGAGGCCTCGGTGCTGGTGACCATGCACTGCAAGGCGCTGGGCGTGGGGAAGATCTACGCCAAGGCCCTGACGCCGATGCAGGCGGCCGTGCTGCAGAAGGTGGGCGCGGACCACATCGTGCGTCCCGAGGAGGACATGGGCCTGCGCCTGGCCGAGTCGCTGGTCGAGCAGAAGGCGGTCGAGTTCGTCGACCTGCCCGACGGCTACGGGCTCAGGCGCCTGAAGGTGCCCGCGGCCTGGGACGGGCGCAGCCTGGCCGACCTGGGGCTGCTGGCCCGCGAGCGGCTGGGCATCATCCAGGTGGTGCGCCGGCCCGGGCCCGATGGCGACCGCGAGAAGATCCCGCTGCCCCACGGATCGATCGTGCTCTACGCCGGCGACCAGATCGATGCCATCGGCCGCAGCGAGGTGCTGGACCGCTTCGCCTGAGACCCGGTGTCAAAATTTGCCTTGTGGAGCGGGGCGGTCGGCCTTACCCTCTTGCCCCGTACGACGAATTCACCCGGAGCCGGCGGCCGGCACCATCGCCGCCGACAGGATCGCGGGCCCGGGGCCCGCGCGATCAAAGGAGTTGCGCCATGTTCCATCGGACGTCCGTCAAGGCCCTGCGCGTGGTCGCCCTCGCGGCCGCGGCCTGCGCCCTGTTCGCCCTCGCCGGCTGCTCGTGCAAGGAGTACGAGGAGCAGATCATGCAGCTGGACGCCCAGATCGCCGAGCTGCAGAAGGATGTCGCCGACAAGGAGGCGGTCATCGCCGAGCGCAACCAGATCGCCGAAGAGCTGCGCACCAACCTGAAGGACTGCAAGTCCGAGAACGCGACGCTGGTCGAGGCGGCCGAGGAGGTCGTCATGATCACCATCCAGGACGAGCTGTCGTTCGCCTCCAGCCAGGTGATCGTGCTCGACACCATGGTGCCGACCCTCGAGGCCATCGCCTCGTCGATCCGCAACCACCCCGACTGGGACGTCTACGTCGAGGGCTACACCGACGACCGCAAGATCGCCGAGGAGTGGCAGGACACGTACCCGACGAACTGGGAACTCGGCGCCTTCCGCGCGTCGGCCGTCGTGCGCTACATGACCAACCAGCTGGGCCTGCCGGCCGAGCGCTTCGCGGCCGTCAGCTACGGCCCGTTCCGCCCCATGGCCAGCAACGAGACGGCCGAGGGCCGCGCCGAGAACCGCCGCGTGCGCGTGGTCATGCACAAGCCCGAGCGGTAGCCGCAGTCCGGTCCGCGTGACGAACGAAGCGCCGGTCCCGACAGGGGCCGGCGCTTTCGCCTGCGCGGCGGCGAAGGAGGGTCAGGGCAGCCGGCAGACGGCGCCCAGCGCGGCGAGGGCGCGGTCGACGTGATCCTCGGTGTTGAAAGGGCCGAAGGCGAACCGCACCGCGCCCGCCGGGGCGGTGCCCAGCGCCTGGTGCATCAACGGCGCGCAGTGCAGGCCGGTGCGCACGCCCAGGTGGCCGTCCACGTCCAGGAACTCGCCCACCATGGCCGGATCGAGGCCGTCCACGTTCAGCGAGACCACGGCGGTGCGGTCGGCGTCCAGCCGCGCGGGCCGCCGGCCGCCGCAGCCTTCCACGCGCACCCGCGGCAGCTCCAGCAGGCCCGCCAGGAAGCGGTCCGCCAGCGCGCGCTCGTGCTCGGCCACCGCGCGCAGGCCGCGCTCCTCGAGCCAGTCCAGGCCGGCGGCGAGCCCCGCCAGGCCCACGCCGTTGAGCGTGCCCGCCTCCAGCCGGAACGGATAGTCGCGGGGCTGGCGCAGGTCCGCCGAGCGCACGCCCGTGCCGCCGGTGCGCGTGGGCGCGAGGTCCACGCCCGGACCCACCACCAGCCCGCCCGTGCCCGTGGGGCCGAGCAGGCCCTTGTGCCCGGTGAACGCCACCATGGCCACGCCCAGCGCCTCCATGTCCACGGGCACCGATCCCGCCGACTGGGCCGCATCCAGCAGCACCGGCACCCCGCGGGCCGCGCAGGCCGCGGCGATGGCCGCCACCGGCTGCACCGTGCCGCAGACGTTCGAGGCGTGGTTGACCACCACCAGGCGCGTGTCACCCCGCAGGCGGGCCGCCACGTCGTCGGGATCGATCCGACCCTCGCCGTCGCAGGGCGCGATGTCCAGCACGAGGCCCTCGCGGTCGGCGCGCTCGTGCAGGGGCCGCAGCACCGAGTTGTGCTCGGCCGCGGTGGTCACCACGTGGTCGCCGGGCCGGCACAGGCCGCCGATGGCCAGGTTCAGCGCGTCGGTGGCGTTGGCGGTGAACACGCAGCGGTCGGGATCGCGGGCGGGGTTGTTGAAGAACCGGTCGAGGCGTCGGCGCGGCCGGCGACCACGGCGGCGGCCTCGCGGCCGAGGTCGGTGCCCGCCCGGCCGGGGTTGACGGCGCGCTCGGCCAGGAAGGCGGCCATGGCCGCGGCCACGCCCGGCGGCTTGGGAAAGCTCGTCGCGGCGTGGTCGAGGTGGATGTAGGTCTGCCCGTCCTGCACGATCCTTCTCCCGGGTCCGTCCTTGCCATCGCGGCCGTTCACGGGGATACTATGCCCTCGGCGCCGATCCATCCAGTCCCCAGCGGAGGTTCCCATGCAGGTGCACATGCGCATGACCCTCGCGGCCGCGGCCCTCGTGGCCGGCAGCCTGGTCGCAGCCGGCGGTTGCGGCGGCGGCAACCAGCAGGATGCGCCGCCGGCCACGGCCCTGGTCCCCGGGGCCCAGGCGACGGCCGACACCCTGGCCGCCCCCGACAGCACGAGCCTGGCGGCCGGGACCATGGCCGAGCCGGCCGTGACCGCGACCCTCAACGCGGCGCCTTCGCGCGCGACCGCCGAGACGGTCGGCGCGCCGCGCGGCACCGACGTGGCGCGCAAGCCGGCGCCGGGCGGAACCTGGGCGCTGCAGATCGGTTCGTTCCGCAGCCTGGACAACGCCCGTCGGCTGGTCGAGCGCGCCAACGCGCTGGGCTACAGGCCGGTGCTCGAGTCCGTGGTCATCGGCGGCGAGACCCATCACCGCGTCGTCCTGCGCGGCCTGCCCGACCGGGCCGAGGCCGCGTCCGTGGGCGAGCGCCTGCGTTCCGAGCTGGGCATCACGTACCTGATCCGGCAGAGCGACTGAGCCCTGCCACCCGAACCGGAGGAATCATGATCCGCAAGGCCGACGTCCGCAGCTTCCTCGCCGTCTCCGCCCTGGCCGCCCTGCTGGCCGGCGCGTCCGTGTCCGCCGCCGCGGCGGCCGAGCCCGAGTTCGTGCGCTTCGAGACCGAGGCCGGCACCATCCTGCTGGTCATGTATCCCGAGCTGGCGCCGCACCACGTGGGCAACTTCACGCACCTGGCGCGTACGGGCTTCTTCGACGGCACCGTGTTCCACCGCATCATCCCCGGCTTCGTCATCCAGGGCGGCGACCCCAACAGCAAGGACCAGGACCCGCGCAACGACGGCATGGGCGGCCCCAAGCTGGGCGACATCCTCGACGCCGACGAGCTGGCCCAGGTGCAGAAGGTCAACGACATGCTCAAGGCCAAGGGCTACAAGGGCGTGGGCGACGAGGCCAACCTGATGGCCGAGTTCTCGCCGACGGCCAAGCACCTGCGCGGCACCCTGAGCATGGCCCGGGCGCAGGACATCGACTCGGCGGGCAGCCAGTTCTTCATCTGCGTGGCGGCGACGCCGCAGCTCGACCGCCAGTACACGGTCTTCGGGCACGTGGTCATGGGCATGGAGGCGGCCGACACGATCGTGAATGCCGAGAAGAACCCGGCCGCCGGCCGCGACTACCCGGCCGTGCCCGTGCACATCACGAAGGCGACGGTCATCGAGGGCACCGCGGGCCTGACCGACGACGAGAAGGCGGCCTGGGCGGCCCTGCCGGCGGACCTCAAGAACGCGAAGTAGCCGTGAAGGAAGCGCGCCGTCCCGCGGCGCCCGGGCGCGACGAGATCGTCGTCAAGGGCGTGCGCGTGCACAACCTCAAGAACCTGAGCCTGCGCCTGCCGAGGCGCAGGCTCGTTGTCGTGACGGGTCCCAGCGGATCGGGCAAGTCGTCGCTGGCCTTCGACACGCTCTACGCCGAGGGGCAGCGCCGCTACATCGAAAGCCTCTCGAGCTACGCCCACCAGTTCCTCGACCAGCTGCCCAAGCCCGACGTCGACCGCATCGACGGCCTGTCGCCGGCCCTGGCCATCGACCAGAAGGGCCTCGGCCGCAGCCCGCGCTCGACCGTGGGCACGGTGACCGAGGTGGCCAGCTTCCTGCGCCTGCTGTTCGCCCGCTGCGGCCAGGTGCATTGCCCCGACTGCGGCGTGCCAGCCTCGGGCCGGCCCCTGGCCGAGATCGAGGACGAGATCGCCGCCCTGCCCGACGGCACGCGCCTGCACCTGCTGGCGCCGGTGGTGCGCGGGCGCAAGGGCGAGCACAAGCAGCTGCTGGACGACCTGCGCACCCGCGGCTTCGTGCGCGTGCTGGTCGACGGCCAGATGCACGAGCTCGACGATCCCATCGAGCTTTCGCGCGGCGCGCGCCACGACATCGCCGTGGTGGTCGACGGCATGGTCTGCCGGCCCGGCATCCGCGACCGGCTGAAGGCGTCGCTCGACCAGGCGGCCGAGCTGGGCGGCGGCACGGTCATGGTCCACGCCGGCGGCGTCACCTCGGTCTACAGCCGCGAGTCGTCGTGCCCGGGCTGCGGCCGCGGCTTCGCCAGCCCCGAGCCGCGCCTGTTCTCGTTCAACTCGCCCGCCGGCTCGTGCGAGCACTGCAACGGCCTGGGCACGCTGCGCACCATCGAGCCCGCGGCGCTGGTGCCGGACGAGACGAGGACCATCGCCAAGGGCGCCATCGAGTTCCTCAAGGGCAAGGAGAGCAGCTGGCTCTACGTGCAGCTCGAGGCCCTGGCCGAGGCGTTCGGCTTCGCGCTGGACAAGCCGTTCTCGCTGGTGGGCGAGGACGCGCGCCGCGCCCTGTTCGACGGCTTCGACGCCCCGACCGCCGAGCGCCTGAAGAAGCACCGCCACTGGAACGCGTTCCTGCGCGACTGGACGGGCCTGGTGCCCGAGCTGGTGCGCCGCCACCGCGAGACCAAGTCCGAGAAGATCCGCACCTCCCTCGAGCGCATGATGGTCGAGCGCACCTGCCCGGCCTGCGGCGGCCACCGCCTGCGCCCCGAGGCGCTGAACGTGAAGGTGGGGGGCCTGCACATCGGCGAGGCGTCGGCGCTGACCCTGGACGACTTCGCCGCCTGGGTCGACGGCCTGGTGTTCACGGGCGACCGCGAGCGTGCGGTGTCCGCGCCCATCCTCGAGCAGATCCGCCACCGCATGCGCTTCCTGCTGCAGGTGGGGGTCAGCTACCTGTCCCTGGCCCGCGGCACCGCGACGCTGTCGGGGGGCGAGGGCCAGCGCGTGCGCCTGGCCACCCAGGTGGGCAGCCAGCTGACGGGCGTGCTGTACATCCTGGACGAACCCAGTGTCGGCCTGCACCACCGCGACATCGGCCGCCTGGTGGCCACGCTGCTGGCGCTGCGCGACCGCGGCAACACCGTCGTGGTGGTCGAGCACGACCGCGACGTGATGCTGGCGGCCGACCACATCGTCGATCTCGGCCCGGGGGCGGGCGAGCATGGCGGCCGCATCGTGGCCCAGGGCACCGTCGACGAGGTGAAGGCCGTGGTGGGCTCGCCCACCGGCGACTGGCTGGCCGGCCGCGTGGGCGGCGGCGGTCCCCAGCCCCTGACCGCCGGCGTGCCGCCGGTGGGATTGCTGGCGGTGCGCGGCATGACCGGCCGCAACCTCAGGGACGTCGACCTCGAGGTGCCCCTGGGCAAGCTGACGGTGGTCACCGGCGTGTCGGGCTCGGGCAAGAGCACCGCCGTGCACGAGACCCTGTACCGCGCCCTGGCTGCGCGCAAGCACGGCGCGCGCAAGCCCGCCGCGCCGTTCCGCAGCCTCGAGGGCGACGACCTGGTGCACGGCGTGGTGCTGGTGGACCAGACGCCCATCGGCCGCTCGCCGCGCTCGACGCCGGCCACGTACACGGGCCTCTACAACCACGTGCGCCGCATCTACGCCGAGACCAGCCTGGCGCGCATGCGCGGCTACGACGCCGGCCGCTTCAGCTTCAACACCGCCGGCGGCCGCTGCGCCGTCTGCGAGGGCGCGGGCGTGCGCCGGCTGACCATGGACTTCCTGCCCGACGTCGAGGTGGTCTGCGAGGAATGCGGCGGCCGCCGCTTCGACCGCGAGACCCTCGAGGTGCACTTCAAGGGCCACGACATCGCCTCGCTGCTCGAGATGACCGTCGAGGAGGCCCGCGAGGTGCTGCAGAACGTGCCGTCCTGCCGGCGCATCCTCGATGTCATGCACGGCGTGGGCCTGGACTACCTGCGCCTCGGCCAGTCGGGCGGCACGCTGTCCGGCGGCGAGGCCCAGCGCATCAAGCTGGTCAAGGAGCTGGTCAAGGGCGGCGGCGGGCACACGCTCTACATCCTGGACGAGCCCACCACCGGCCTGCACCACTGCGACGTCGACCGCCTGCTGACGGTGCTGCACGGCCTGCTGGCCAAGGGCAACACCATCCTTGTGATCGAGCACCACAGCGAGATCATCCGCCGCGCCGACCACGTCGTCGACCTCGGGCCCGAGGGCGGTTCCGGCGGCGGCCGCCTGGTGGCCAGCGGCCCCCTGGAGGCCGTCATCGGCTGCCCCGAATCCTACACCGGGGCCATGCTCCGGGACCTGTTCGCCTAGCCCGACGCCTTCCGGGGCTTCTCCCTTGTTCCAAGGCGCCCTGCGGGTTAGATTGGGCGCGTCACCGGCCGGCGCCCGCCGGCGCGTTCCCGGACCCCCGAGGGGAGACGTTCGTGAGCGAATCGCCCGCCCTGAAGACCACGCCCCTGACCGCCTGGCACCGCGCCCACGGGGCGAAGATGGTGGAGTACGCCGGCTACGAGATGCCGGTCCAGTACGCGGCCGGGGTCCTGGCCGAGCACGCCGCCTGCCGCGAGCACGTGGGCCTGTTCGACATCACCCACATGGGCGAGATCGAGGTCACCGGCCCCGGCGCCGAGGCCTGGATCGACGGCCTGGTCACCAACCGCACCGCCGGCATCCCGCTGGGCAAGGTCATCTACACGGCCATGTGCCGCGAGGACGGCGGCGTGCTGGACGACATGCTGGTCTACCGCCTCGGCGAGCAGGCCTGGCTCATCGTCTGCAACGCGGCCAACCACGCCAAGATCGCCGCCTGGCTCACGGCGCACCGGCCCGCCGCCGGCGTCGTCGTCGACGACCAGACCGACCGCACCGCGCTGATCGCCGTGCAGGGTCCCGACTCGCGCGAGCTGGTGGGCCGCCTGGTCGCCCTCGCCGGCCGTGGCGCCGACCTCGACGCCCTCGACTTCTACACGGCCTTCGCCATGGAGGGCCCCGGCGGCCGCTGGATCGTCTCGCGCACCGGCTACACCGGCGAGCACGGGTACGAGCTGTACCTGCCCAACCCGGCCGCGCTGCCGGTGTGGGAGGAGCTGCTGGCCCGCGGCGCCGACCTGGGCGTGCAGCCGGTGGGCCTGGCCGCCCGCGACACGCTGCGCTTCGAGGTGTGCTACTGCCTGTACGGCCACGAGCTGGCCGAGGACATCACGCCGCTCGAGGCCGGCATCGGCTGGGCCGTGAAGCTGAAGAAGGAGGCCTTCACCGGCCTCGCCGCGCTGCAGGCGCAGAAGGCCGCCGGCGTGCCCCGCCGGCTGGTGTGCCTCGAGCTCCTGGACCGCGGCATCGCGCGCCAGGGC
>DAOPJF010000076.1:0-9076 GCA_035399525.1 Candidatus Krumholzibacteriia bacterium
GCGGCGTCCAGCGTCGGCGGCGCCAGGCCGGGTTCCCCGGGCCAGGCTCCCCACGGGATGCCTCGGACCAGCAGCCGGTCGCAGCCCCCCGCGGCCACCGCGCCGCACCATGCCGCGGTCAGGGCTGCCGGATCGACCAGGCCCGATCCCGCGGGCACGCCGGCAGCTGCCGCCCCGAGCGGCCCGCGCAGGGCCCCCATGGTGATGTCGTCGGCGTACAGGCGCAGGGTCCGCGCCGGGGCCAGGGCCCGGGCCGCCGCGGACACGGCCACATCCAGGCTGGCGGGCCGGTCGGATCCCGGCACGAGGACGTGGGCCACCATCACCGCGTCGGCCCCCGCCTGCAGGCCCGCGCGGAACGGCAGGTCGGGCTCGGCCGCGTGCAGGGGCGCCGCCCCCAGGTGGCTGTCGGCCGAGGTGCCCCCGTGGCCCGGCCAGTGCTTCAGGCAGGTGCGCACGCCGCCGGCCAGCAGGCCCTCGACGGCGGCGGCCACGTGGGCGGCGGCCCGGTCCGCGGCGGCGGCGAAGGCACGCACGCCGACGACCGGGTTGCGGCGGCAGGTCAGCACGTCGGCCACGGGCGCCAGCGCCCGGTCGATGCCGCAGGCGGCCAGCCGCGCCGCCGTCTCGGCGTGCACGCGGCGGGTCAGGCCGGGGTCGTCCAGCAGGCCCAGGGTCGCCGCCGACGGCGGCCGCCCGACGGCGGCCGCCAGCACCGACACCGGACCGCCCTCGTGGTCGGCGACGATCTCGAGGTCCGGACCGAGCCCGTGCAGCTCGGCGCACAGCGCCGTCAGCTGGGCGGCGTCGGTCACGTTGCGCCCGAACAGGATCACGCCCGCAGGCTGCCAGCGGGCGATCCAGGCCGCCTCGGCCGCGTGCAGCCGAGGCCCCGCCAGGCCGACCACCAGGCGGCGCGCCAGCGTGTCGCCGCCGCTCATCGGCCGCTCCCGTCGACACGCACCAGCGCGGCGCCGGGATAGTAGTGCGCGAGGATCTGCGCGGCGGTCCGGCCCGCCCGCGCCATGGCGACGGCGCCGGTCTGGCACAGGCCGATGCCGTGGCCGTAGCCGCGGCCCCGGGCAGCGATGGTCCTGAGCGCGCCGTCCACGCGCTCGAGCTCGAGGTCGAACATCGCGCTGCGCAGGATCGCCGGCTGGCCCGACGCCGGCGCCAGCACCCAGCGCGTGCGGTCGCCGCGCACCCGGTACGTGCCCGCGTCGGTCGTGATCTCCAGCGCCGCCACGCGGCCGCTGGTGGTGCGGCCGGTGATGACCAGGTCGCGCAGGCCGCCCGGACGGCGCGGGTCGGCGCCGGGCCCGGCCGGCGTGAACACCGTGCCGGCCCAGGCGGCGCGGCCCTCGGTCGAGGCGTAGTCCAGGTACGCCGGCAGCGTGCGCGCGAGGATGGCCTCGAGCTCGCCCCGGCTCCAGCTCTCGCGCCAGTGGAAGTTGCGGTATCCGGCGCACCAGGGCTCGCCCCCGGGCGGCGCGTCGGCGTGGCTGACCAGGTACGGGCGCGGCCCGCGGGCCCACACGTCCTCGACCTGGCTGGTGACGCCGCCGCAGCAGGCGCTGTAGTAGGCCTCGATCTCCGCATCGCCGTCGCGCAGCACCAGGCCCGCCGTGCGCTCGATGGCTTCGTTGCACAGGGCGTCCTCGTCGCGGGCGCCGCGGTACACCTGGTCCATGACGTCGGCGAACACGTCGAAGCCGCGGTCGCGGCGCGCGCCCAGGTGGCTGACGGTGTAGGTGCGGGCGGCGACGGCCTGGGCCTCCAGCGCGGCCAGCGCGTCGCGCTGGTAGCGGCCGATCTCCCAGGGCACCACGCCCCGCAGGTAGGCCTCGAGCCCGACCTCGTTGACCACCGTCAGGCCGACGGCGTTCGGCGTGGGGATGACCAGCAGCCCGCCCCGGTACTCGCCGTCGTCGAAGGCCACGCGGTCGCCCGGATCGCTGGGGGCCAGCCGCACCGTCGGCGCCCGGCCCTGGCGTCCGCCGGCCTCCCACGCCACCGCGGCGCCGTCGCGGCGGCAGACCAGCGCCCGGCCCGCGTCCAGGCGCACCAGGACCGCGCCATCCTCGCCGAGGACCTCGGCGCGACCGCCCGCGGCCGCCCGCACCTCGGTCCGCCCCTCGGCCAGGCCCACGCCCAGCAGGCGCGGCGCGGCCGCGAAGCCACCGCCGTCATCGTCGACCGGCGGCGGCAGGTCGGTCACCGGCGGGAACCGCTTCGGCCCGGCGCATCCGGACAGGCCGGACAGGCCCGCCAGCACCATCACCGCGACGGCCGCCGCCGCGAGCACGCCCGAGATCCTTCTCATCACGTCTCCCCCGTATCCCTTGCCGTCGCTGCGCGGCCGGCGACCCCTTCGCCGCCGCTAGCGCATGACCACCAGGCGCTGCATCGGGCTGTTGATGCGGCCGCCCGGCGCGTCCATCTCCACGCGGTACAGGTACGTGCCGTTGGCCAGCGGATCGCCCTCGTCGTCGCGGCCGTCCCACTCCACCACGCCGGCGCCGCCGCCGCCGAAGCTGAAGGGGATGCGCGCCACCACGCGCCCCGACACGGCGAACACGCGCACGGTGCCGCGGCCCTGCGCCGCTCCGGTCTCGAACAGGAACCGCGTCGCCTCGCGCATCGGGTTGGGGAACGAGTACACGCGGGTGATCGCCGCCTCGGGCAGGGGCTGGTCGCCCGCCTGCAGCACCCAGGTGCTCGGATGCCCGTCGATGGTCAGCACCACGCTGCGCTCGCCCTCGGTGCCGCCGGCGGCCGTCGCGGTGAACGAGAACTGCGCGTCGTTGGTCTTGCCCGCCGGCAGGACCACGTTCGTCAGCAAGAGGTTGTCGCTCGCCAGCGCCCACGTCGTGCCCTCGTGCAGCCACGCGGCGCCGGTGACCGAACCCTGGAAGTCGACGGGCACGTCGGTCTCGAAGCCGAAGGTCGCCGGATCGACCGGCTGGCCGCCGGTGGTGAAGGCCACCTCCTCGTCGACGTTCAGGGTCAGCGTCCAGTGGCGGTCCTCGGGCAGCGGCGCGCCCGTGTCCCACACCTCGACATCGATGCTGTGGGGGAACGGCCGCACCGGCACCTGCAGGCGATAGTGCACCTCCTGCTGGTCCGCCTGCCCGGGCGGCAGCGAGTCGGCCATCACCACCACCGTCGACGTCAGGTCCACGCCGTCCGAGTCCATGACCCGCAGCCGGTCGATGCCCGCCTCGTCCCGCGCCGCGATGCGGATGGTGCGCAGGTTGGCCGCGTCGGTGCCGACGAGGTCGACGTCGCCCGCGATCTCCTGATCGCCGCCCGCGCCCTCGAGCACGGCCGTGACTTCGGGCGGCCCGGCGTCAAGCATCATCAGGGGATCGCCCAGCAGCACGTACTGCGCCACCATCTCGCGGTCGATGCTGTTGGCCCAGGTGGCCGCCAGGTGGGCCGCCTCGGCGGCCCACAGCAGCTCGCCCGTCATCCAGCGGCTGCGCGCCGCACCGCCGTGCGCGGCGACCACCGGCGGCCGCTTCGTCCAGATGCGGAACATGCGCTCGCCGAACACCCGGTTCTGGAAGATGTACTCGTAGCCCGAGCTGCCGTAGCTGGCCGAGGCGCCCGCGGCCGTGCCCACCAGCACCTTCTCGCCCAGGGAGGGCTCGTTGTAGCTCGTGCGGTTGGCCACCGAGTTCTGGGCCCAGTCCGAGATGTGGCAGCCCATGCCGAAGTAGAGCCACGGCTTGCCCGTGTTCGCCAGCAGCGACACGTCGCGGCGGGCGTTCAGGCGGTCCATGTACCAGTACTCCGACGCCAGCACGTAGGCGTTGGCGTGGCCCTGGTAGTGGGCGATCAGCCCGCCCTGCGACAGCGCCGCCCGCAACGGCGGGGTGGCCAGGGCCTCGGTGTCGTCGCGCACGTCGCTGACGCGCCGGTCGCCGGTGCCCGGGTACAGGGGCGCCAGCCAGGTGTCCAGGAGCAGCAGGTTCGTGTCGAGCGTCACCGGCGTGCCGCCGCCCCACCAGGCGGTCAGCGAGTCGCGCTCGCTCCAGCCGAACTGCTCCTCGCCCGACTGGTAGACCAGGGTGGTCAGGGCCTCGGCGCCATAGCCGTTGCTGAAGGCGTCGTCGGCGACGAAGATGCCGCGCCGGCGCCAGTCCTGCCCGGCCGCCGTCGCCTCGACCGCGACGATCTTGTCGATCATGCGGTCGAGCTCGGCCTCGCTGTTGCACGGCAGGCGCCCGGTGATCATCGGCCACGGCGAACGGATGCGGTCGGGGAAGTCGTCCGTGGCCGGGGTCTCGCCGGTCTCGTCGGTGACGAACCACTTGTCGGTGGCCATGAACTCGTAGATCCCCGTCAGCGCGTCCTGCACGTGGTAGTGCGTCGGCACGAAGTCGGTGGACCAGCCGCGCGCCGCCGGCAGCACGCCCAGGCCGCGCTCGTTCTCGTTGGCGTCGCCGACGATGACCAGGGCCCAGCTGCCCCAGGCCTCGATGGCGTGGCGCGCGAAGCGCCGCACCGCCCAGTTCGACTTCAGGCCGCCCGAGTACCAGTCGTACAGGTCGGCCACGTCCACGACCTTGACCTCGAGGTCGCCGCCGGCGCGGGCCTTGCGGTGGGCGACCCAGCGGTCGACGCCGGCGGTGAAGTCGCCGTGGGTGACCACGATCACGTCGGGCGCGCCGCCCGACAGCGCCGTCGGGTCGACCGGATCGTCGACCGTCACCGCGTCGTAGTAGCTGAACTCGGCCACGCCCGTGGTGCCGAACGAGCCCGCCGCCCAGAAGCGCCGCGGCTGGTCGGCCGCAGCCTGCGTCGGCAGGATGGACAGGGTGTACGAGCCGCCGATCGCGGGCACGACGTTGCCGGCGGCCAGCTTCACCCACACCGGCCGATGGGGATCGGTGATCTCGACCAGGCCCAGGTCGCCGTCGGTGAAACCCTCCACCTCGACGGCCCGCGGCCCGGCAGCGGCGCCCGTGTGGAACCTCTGCTCGTTGGACACGGCCCGGTACAGCGCGTCGTAGCTGATGGTCACGCCGTTGAGGTACGAGAACAGCAGGCCCGTGGGGTCGTCCTTGGTCATGACCACCTTGGCCGTCTGCCCCGCCAGCACCGCGGCGTCGACGGCGTAGGTGAAGGTGCGGTCGGTGGGCTGCATGAGGTCGGCGAAACCCAGCACCGTGGTGGTCGTGTTGTCCACGACCAGGTCGAACCGGACGCGCTTGGCCGTCGTGCTGCCGTAGGTCGTGAAGGCCGCCGCGTCGATGCCGATGCTCGCGGGGGCGCCGGCCGGATCGGGCGCCCACTGGCTGGCGATGGACACGGTCGCGCTGGTGTCCTGGTAGTGGTTCATGTACAGCCGGTCCACCAGGGTCGTCACGACGTTGTGCCTGAGGAACAGCTGCTCCTCGGCGCGCTCGGTGCGGCGGTACGACGGCAGGGGCTGTCCGGCGGACGGCGGCAGCTCGGTCTCGTCCATGCGCGCCCAGGACGCGCCCGCCGCGGGCTCGGCCGCGGCCAGCCAGTACACGTTGAAGTCGTTGGCCCACTCGCCCTGGTCGCCGCAGCCGGGCACCGCCTGCGGGCCCCCGCCCAGGTCGCCCGTGTAGTCGCCGTCGTCCCTGAGGCGCAGGCCGTAGAACACGAAGAAGTCGTCGCCGTCGAAGGCGTCGCCGTCGCCCACCATGCGGATGGGCACCTCGACCTCGACGTAGGGCGCCCCCGTGCCGCCATCCAGCTCGGGCAGGTAGCGCCGCTGGTACAGGCGGATCTCGCTCTCCTGGATCGGCGTGTCCGGCAGCAGGCCGCGCTGGCGCAGCCGGGTCGCCGTGACCCGGTACAGCCGCGATGCGCGCACCGCCAGCTTGACCTCGGGCGCCAGCAGCACCGCGTCGCGCAGGGCGCGGCCCTTGTCCGCCCTTGGCGCGACGCCCTGCCACGCCGCCTCGGTGGGCGCGGTCCGCAGCAGGCCGGGGTTCAGGAAGCCATAGCCGAAGTGGTCGTCGCCGGTGGTGCGCAGGCGCTGTTCCGCCGTGGCGGGCAGCGTGACGGCGCCCTTGTCCGGCACGAACCGCACGGTCCAGCGGCCGTCCTGCAGCACGCCCAGGGCGCGCCCGGCGGCGTCGTGGCGCAGCGCACCGATCACCAGCGGCACGACCCGGCGCCCGCGCCACCAGCCGATCTCGCCGAGGGTCGCGGCCGCGCCCGTGCGCGCGGCGAAGCCCTTGTCCAGGGCGGCACGCGCCGCGGGCGTCGGCGTCACCCCGGCGGGCAGCGCGGTGCCGGGCACGAGGTCGATCTCCAGCAGCTCGGGGCCGTCGGGGCCCGACTGCTCGACCGGAACCGGCACCGTGGCCAGCGCGCGGCCGCCCGCATCGCCCCAGGTCTCCGATGTGACCACCAGCTCGGGGCGCGTGCCCGGGGGCACCAGGATCCACGCCGAGGCCGTCGGCACCTGCGGGGCGCCGAACGCCCCCGAGGCGACGAATCCGGGCGCGTGGAGCACCGCCCGGCCGTCGGACCGCATCTGCCAGCTCGCCTGCAGGTCCGTGAGCTGCACCTCGAGGCCCGACGCGTCCGACCGCACCGTCTGCAGCGGGCCCACCCCCTCGAAGGCGGCGGCAGGCCAGGCGGCGGCGACCGGAACGAGGGCGAGGGCGAGGGCGAGGGCGCGGCCGAAGCGGCGGCCGGCCGGTAGCGGATTGCGCGGACAACGGCCCATGCTGGTCTCCCGGGATGGCAGAGGTCGTGATGCGATCAGGGGCAGGCGCCGCATCGGGCAGGGGTGATGTCAGTATAGAACCGCCGCCCGGCACGGTCAACGCCGCGCCCCGCCCGCGAGCATAAGAAAACGGAGGGTGGCTGACCACCCTCCGTTTCGATCGTCCGGGGTCCGACTAGCGGAACAGGCTCTTGACGCCGCCCCAGGTCGCATCCTCGCTGTCCAGGGCCTGGCCCAGGGCGAAGACGGGGATCGCGAAATCGTGGTACGGCGGGTAGGCCGGGTTCAGGCGGAAGTCGTCGTTGAAGTCGGTGATGGCCAGCTTGCCGTTGACCGACGGGACGTTGTCCACCGGGCTGACGAACAGGAACTCGGGCGTGCCGCTGAACCAGCCCAGGCTGAACGTGACCACGGTGGCCACGCGGTTGCTGACCGGAATGTTGCAGCCGACCAGGTAGTTCGGGGGCGTCAGGAAGTTGGTCGCGCCGGCGGGCATGGTGCCGCTGAGCAGGAACACGGTGGCGGGCAGCACGAGCTTGAACTCGAAGCCGCCGAGGACCGTGATGTCGCTCTCGACCGTGCTGCCGGGGGCGCCGGTGTGGTAGTTCACCGGGTTCTTGACGACGGCATAGCAGGTCACCGGGCCAGGCGTGCCGGTGTAGCTGACGTCGGAGTCGTTGGCGGTCTGCGTGGTGTAGACGCCGATGATGTTGGCGTTGAGGCCTTCGCCGGACGAGTCGTTCACGCCGGCAACACCGGAGCTCGGGACGAGCAGGGCCACGGCGGCGAGCGCAGACATGGCGAGGAGCAGTTTCTTCATGTTCGAATTCCCCTTTCTCGGAACATCCATTTCGCGGCCTTGGGGGTCCTCATGCGTCCATTGTGCCCGGATCCTTCGGAGCCCGTCTGGCCCGCTTCGGGCCCGCCCCAAGGCGGCCCGAATGGCACCATCGCGCCCCAACATACCCGGTCGCTCCGGACACGACAAGCACTCGTTGCGGTCACGATCGTGAATTTCCTGCCAGACCATGAGCCGCCGCGGCCGTCGGGAACGCCGTACACGGTGAATATCCAAGCAAGCCCCGGGCCTGTCAAGCCTAAGCTGACCGCAAAAAAAGGCGCCCGGGCCGCAAGGCCCGGGCGCCCGTGCAGGGTCTCCCCCGCGGAGTCAGGACTAGCGGAACAGGCTCTTGACCTGGCCCCAGCTGGCATCCTGCGCGTCCACGACGTTGGTCCACAGACCGAACACCGGATCGGCGAAGCTGCCGCTGGCCGGGAAGGCCGGGTTCAGGCGGAAGTCGTCGGCGAAGTCGGTGATGGCCAGCGAGCCGGGGATCGACGGGACCTGGTCCACCGGGCTCAGGAAGATGCCGGCCGGGATCTGGGCCACGGCGTACAGGTTCAGCGTCACGCAGACAGCCGCGCCGTTGACGACGGGGATGTTGCAGCCGGCCAGGAAGTTCGGGGGCGACAGGAAGTTGGTCGTGCCGGCCGGGTAGGTCTGGCCGGTCATGAACACCGTGCCGTTGCTCGGCAGGATGAGCTTGAACTCGAAGCCGCCCAGGGTCTGGATGGCCGACTCGACGTTGCTGTCGGGCGAACCGGTGTGCAGGTTGCGGGGGTTCATCACGACGGCGTACAGGGTCAGCGGGCCGGCGGCGCCGTTGTACGACGTGTTGGCCGGGTTGCCGTCGGGCGACGTGTAGATGCCGACTTCGCTGTACTGGGCGTAGGCGGCGGTGGCGAACAGGGACAGGGCTGCGAGAACCAGAAGCAGTTTCTTCATGGTCACATGCTCCTCATGCTGGAGATGCTGTTGGGGGATGGCAACATCACCGCACCTGGCGAGAAAGGCGTTGGATGCGGCATGTTGGGGACCGTGGTCGATCATACCCGAAGATCTTGCCGGAAGGCAAGTAAATCTTTCCCAGCTACGTTATTTTTTAAAATAAAGATGTTATGTGATCAGAATTTGACCGCCCGCTGGGACACTCAGCGGACGGGATGCAAAAAGGGACCCGGGCCGAAGCCCGGGTCCCACGACCGAAGTCGCTCTTGACGTTTACCGGAACAGGCTCTTGACCTCGCCCCAGCTCGCATCCTGAGCGTCGACAACCTCGCCACCGAAGGCGAACACGGGAGCGGCGAAGCTGCCGCTGACCGGGTAGGCCTTGTTCAGGCGGAAGTCGTCGTTGAAGTCGGTGATGGCCAGGAAGCCGGGGATCGACGGGACGTTGTCCACGGGCGACAGGTAGACCATGCCCGGGCCACCCAGGTAGTACATGCCCAGCGTGACACAAACCGCGGCGCCGTTGACGACGGGAATGTTGCAGCCAGCCAGGAAGTTCGGGGGCGACAGGA
>DAOPJF010000077.1:0-9054 GCA_035399525.1 Candidatus Krumholzibacteriia bacterium
CCAGGGCCGTCCAGGCCTGCGTCATGTCGGGCCGCTGGGCGACCACCTTGCGCAGCGAGGCGATGGCCGCGTGGTAGTTCTTCTCCCGCATCTGGCTGATGGCGTAGTTGTAGACGACCTCGGGCTTGGTGTCGGCGTTGGTCACGCCCTCCTTCAGGAACTCGGCCGCCTCCCTGTCCCGGCCCTGGCGCATGAGCAGGTTGCCGATGGCCAGGCGCAGGTCCGGGAACTCGGGATCGATGGCGAAGGCCTTGCGGTAGGACTCGATGGCGTCGTCCATGCGGTCGGTCTTCTCGTAGACCTTGGCGGTGGCGATCCAGGTGCCGGCCTTCTCGGGGTGCCCGTCGCGGGCCAGGCGCGCCGCCACCTTGGCCTTCAGGTCGTCGCCCGCCTTCAGGTAGACGTCGACCAGGCGCGGCAGCAGGTCGTCGCGGGTGGGCATCAGGTCGTAGGCCGCCTGGTAGCGGACCGCGGCCTCGGCGAACAGGCCGCTGCTCTCGAGCAGCTTGCCCTCGTCCACCAGCATGACGACGCGGTTGTTGACGATGCTCTGCGCCTCGCGCCAGCCGTCGCTGCCCTCGGCGTTGTCGCGCAGGAAGGCCTGGGCCAGGGGCGTGAACTCCTCGCGCAGCTTGCCGACGGCCGCGTCGTTGCCGGCGTCGGACTCGAGCTTGTCCAGGGCCAGGGCCAGCCGCAGCGCCTCGGCGCCGCCCGTCTTGCCCACCGCCTCCAGGCCCTCGCGGTACGTGGCGCGCGCGGCATCGACCTGGCCGACGGCCGCCTGGGCGCCGCCGATCAGGCGCCAGGAATCGAGGCCGCCCAGCTGGTCGAAGCGACGGTAGGCCTCGAACTCGCGCAGCGCGAGGTCGCTCTGGTCCAGCCGCATCAGCGCCAGGCCCAGGTTGCGGTGGTAGTCGGCCTCGCGGGGCGACGACTGCACCGCCGACAGGAAGGCGTCGCGGGCCAGGTCGAACTTGCCCTGGCCGGCGTAGATGACCCCCAGGTCGTTCCAGGCCTTGCCGTCGGCGGGGTTGGCCACCAGCCGGGCGTTGAGCGTCTCGATCTTCTGGTCGTCGGTCAACGCGGCCTCGGCCGAATCGACGGCGGCGTCGGCGGTCGCCGTCGCCGGGTCCTGGGCGCCGGCCCAGCCGGCGCCTCCCATCAGCAGGCAGAAGACGGCCAGGCGCAGCAGCGTCGGGGTCGGGGTCATCGGCATTCACCTCGTTGATGTGACGACGCCGCGCGACGGGCGCGGCGGCACCCCGGATGATAGGGACGTCCGGGCGGTCTGTCCAGACGCACCGCCGACCGGCTTGTACCCCGCGCCCGGGGCCGGGATTCCCGGGAATCGGCCCCGCGGACCCGCCCCCGCAATCCGGGGCTTGACGCCCGCGGCCAATGCCGTTGCTTTAAGGGCATGATCCGCATCCACATCCTCGGCGCCGGCGGCGCCACGCCGCTGCCGGGCCGCTCCCCGGCCGCCTACCACCTGGACCTGGACGGGGACCCGATCCTGATGGACCCGGGGCCCGGCGCCCTCGTGCGCCTGGTGGCGGCGGGCCTGGCCCCCCGCGGCGTGGACGATGTGGGCCGGGTGCTGCTGTCGCACCTGCACGTGGACCACACCCTGGACCTGATCGCCCTGCTCTTCGCGGCCCACTCGCCGCTGCCCGAACGCGAGGACCCCATCGAGGTGTGGGGACCGCCGGGCCTGGCCGCCTGGTTCGACGCCGTACGAGGGGTGTGGGGCCGCTGGCTCGAACCGCGGCGCCGCGAGCTGCGGGTGACGGAGCTCGTGCCTGGCCGGGCGCTCGGGCTGCCGAACGGCGGGACGATCACGCCCTTCGTGGTGGATCATCCGCAGGACCGGCTGTCCCGGTGCTGCTTCGGCTTCACGTTCACCGACGGCGACGGCCGCCGCGTCGTCTATTCCGGGGACACGGGGCCGTGTGCGGGGTTGACGGACGCGGCCCGCGGCGCCGACCTGCTGGTGGTCGAGTGCTCGACCACCGACGAGCTGGCCACCCCCGGCCACATGACCATCGGCCAGGTGCGCGCCCTGTGCACCGAGGCCCGCCCCCGGACCGCCGTGCTGACCCACCAGTACCCGCCGGCCGCGGCGGTGGACCTGGTCGGAACCCTGGGCGCGCCCGGCGGCGCCCGCATCATCCTCGCCGTCGACGGGACCGTGTGCACGGTGTCCGACGGCGAAGGAGACGACCGTCGATGACCTCGATCAAGCGCACCTGGTGCCTCGTCGCCGCCCTGCTGATGGCGGCCGCCCCGTTCGCCAGGGCGGGCGACCCGCCGCCGGTCCTGGAGGGGCGCGGCGAGTTCGAGATGGTGCTGATCCACGACCTGGGCTCGAACGCCAAGGTGTGGAACGACGTGCTGCCGTTCCTGAAGGGCACGTTCAAGGTGTGGACCTTCGAGATGTCGGGGCACGGCGCGACACCGCCGGTGCCCCAGGCGTCCATCGACGAGGAAGCCCGGCGGCTCGGCGACTACCTCGCGGCCGAGGGCATCGCCTACCCGACGCTGGTCGGGCACGGCGTGGGCGGCATGGTGGCGCTGCGCTATGCGCTGGACCATCCGGCCCAGGTGCACCGGCTGATCCTGCTGGACTCCACGGCGCGCCCCCTGGCCACCCCCGCCGAGCAGCTGGCGACCGCAGCCAGCCTGGCCAAGGACTACGACCGCACCGTGGCGGAGCGCTGCCTGAACATGAGCCCGAGCGAGGACGTGACCAACCGCATCCTGGACGATGCCCTGCGCACCGACAGCGCCAGCTACATCGGCCTGCTGGGCAGCACCAACACGTTCGACGTGACGTCCGAGCTGGAAGGGCTGACCGTGCCGCTGCTGATCGTGGGCAGCGAGCTGATGTTCCCCGAGGGCATCGACAGCCGCGCGGTGATCGCGCACGTGGGGTACGCCCACGCCCGCACGCTCAGCTTCAAGCGCATCGAGAAGGCGGGGCACTTCATGATGCTCGAGCGGCCGGTCTACCTGGCCAGCGTGCTGCTGGCGTTCGGGGTGACCGCCGAGTACGAGTTCCAGCGCTGATCCGCGCCTAGAATCGCGCCAGCTCGTGCTCTTCGGCCGCGCGGCGGCGCGGCGCCACGTCGGGCGCCTGCCGGGCGCCCGTCCGCGGCGCCGGGCGACGGGCCGCAGGCCCCCAGGTCGCGGCGGGCGCAGCGGCGAAGCCGGCACCGATCACGACCGACAGGCTCTCGGCCAGGCCGGTGGTGTCCTGGGAATGGGCGGCCAGCTCCTCGGCCGCGGCGGCCAGCTCCTCGGCGGTCGCGGCGCCGGTCTGGGTCAGCCCGTCGAGCTGGCCCACGGCCTCGCGGATCGACTCCAGCTCGTCGGTCTGGCGGCGCGTGCCGTCGGTCACGCCGGCGAGGCGGCTGTCGACCTCGGCCGCACCCGTGGCGACCCGGTCGAGCACACCCTCGAGCGACTCCGCGGCCCGCGCGCCGGCGGCCACGTTGGCCGCCGAGGCTTCGATCATGGTGGCGCTGCTGCGCGCCGCCTCGGCGCTGCGGCCGGCCAGGCTGCGCACCTCCTCGGCCACCACGGCGAAGCCCTTGCCGGCATCTCCGGCCCGCGCGGCCTCGACCGCCGCGTTCAGGGCCAGCAGGTTGGTCTGGAAGGCGATCGCGTCGATCGACTTGATGATCCTGGCGGTGTCGTGGGACGAGTCGGTGATGCGCTGCATGGCCTCCTTCATGGTGCCCATGGCGGACCGTCCGCCCTCCGAGGCCTGGCGCAGGTCGCCCATCAGGGACTGGGCCTCGGTGACGCCCGCCACGTTGTCCCGGGCCAGCGAGGTGAGGATCTCGAGCGACGCCGAGACCTCCTGCAGGCGCGAGGCCTGGTCCGCCGCCTGATGCGCCATGGCCGTGCTGGACTGGGCGATGGTGTCCGACGAAAGGGTCAGCTGGGCCGACGCCTCGCCCAGGCTCGCCGCCACGCGGTCGATGGGCATCGTCACGTTGCGGCGGATGGCGAACAGCGAGCCGACCAGCAGCACGAGGGCCGTGGCCAGCGAGGCGTACTGCAGGCGGATCAGCGCGGCCACGCGGGCCTCGCCGGCGCCCTGGTAGAGCATGACGGCGCCGTTCATCACCTTCAGCGCCGCGAGGCTCTGGTCCATGATTCCCGGCAGCAGCCCGGCCCGGTCGGCCGCCTTGGCCTTGTCCAGGGCCGCGGCCAGGTCCACCAGCGCCTGCCACTCGCGGCGCGTCGCCTCCAGGGCCGCGCGGATCTCGGGGTCTCGGGTCGGCGGCAGGACGATCTCGCCCGTCAGGTCGAGGGCGTTCCAGGTGACACCGCCGTCCTGGAGGGCATCGAGGGTCGTGCCGAAGAGACGGGCCGTGCGGTCGCGCGCGGCGGCCGTCGCATCGCGGAACTCGCCGGCCGGGGCCGCGGCCAGGGCCAGGCTCTCCTTGGTAAATTTCTGGGTAAGCATACGCTGGCGACCGGCCAGGTTGATCACCCTCCCGTCGGCCTCCTGCGCGGCGACGGACCTCAGCGTCGCGCCGGCGCTGATGACCAGGGCCAACGCCATCCCCGCCATGGCCAGGGCCACCTTCAGGAACAGGGAGTGGCGGCGGGCGGGCCGGGTGCTCGCGTAACTCATTGTCAACTCCTGCACTGGCGTTGCGGGCGACAACTGCCGTTAAATATCGACAAGAATGTCCTAATCCTTGAGCGATATCCTAGCAGGATGCTGGTATTTGATGGATCAGCGGGCCTTTTCCGCGGCCAGCAGCGCCAGATCGGCGTCGACCATCATGGTCACCAGCTGCTCGAAGGTGACGGACGGTGCCCAGCCAAGCAAGTCGCGGGCCTTGGTCGCGTCGCCGATGAGCTGGTCCACCTCGGCGGGGCGCATGTAGCGGGGGTCCTGGACGACGTGGTCCTGCCACTTGAGGCCCACGTGGCCGAAGGCGATCTCGAGGAATTCGCGCACCGAGTGGGTGCGCCCGGTGGCGATGACGTAGTCGCCGGCCTCGGGCTGCTGCAGCATCAGGTGCATGGCGCGGACATAGTCGCCGGCGAAGCCCCAGTCGCGCTGGGCGTCGAGGTTGCCCAGGCGCAGCTCCTTTTCCAGGCCCAGCCTGATGCGCGCGACGCCGTCGGTGATCTTGCGCGTGACGAACTCGCGGCCGCGGCGCGGGCTCTCGTGGTTGAAGAGGATGCCCGACACGGCGAACAGGCCGTAGCTCTCGCGGTAGTTCACGGTGATGTGGTGGCCGAAGGTCTTGGCCACGGCGTACGGGCTGCGCGGGTGGAAGGGCGTCAGCTCGGTCTGCGGCACCTCGCGCACCTTGCCGTACATCTCGCTGCTGCTGGCCTGGTAGAAGCGCGCGCCGGGGCGCAGCTTGCGCACCGACTCGAGCAGGCGCAGCACGCCGATGCCGGTGAACTCGCCGGTGAGCGTGGGCTGGCTCCAGCTGGTGGGCACGAAGCTCTGGGCGGCCAGGTTGTAGATCTCGTCGGGCGCGGCGTCGATCACGGCCTGGTCGAGGGAGGCCTGGTCCAGCAGGTCGGCCTGCAGGAACGTGACCTTGTGGGTCAGGTGCGCCACGCGGCCGAGGGTCTCGGTGCTCGAGCGCCGGATCATGCCGAAGACCTCGTAGCCCAGGTCGAGCAGGTGCTCGGCGAGGTACGAGCCGTCCTGGCCCGTGATGCCGGTGATGAGGGCGCGCTTGGCCATGGCTACTCCTGTGGGAAACGGGTGCGGACGGGGACTCGACGGAATCTAATACGCAGTCGGGGCCTGGGGCAACAACCGGGACGTCAGCCACCCGCGGCGTCGGCCGGCGAGGCGCCGTCGCCGCCGGCATCGACCACCCGGGCCGCGGCGGCCACCACGGGCTTGGGCTGGCCGAACAGGTATCCTTGCCCGAACCGCACGCCCAGGTCCAGCAGCACGTCGTAGTCGTCCCCCGACTCGATGCCCTCGGCCACGACCTCGGCGCCCAGCACGTCGGCGACCATCAGCAGGCGGTTGAGCGCCCGGCGCAGCTCGGCGTCCTGGGCCAGGCCGCGCACCATGCGCTTGTCGATCTTCATGATCTGCGGCTGCAGCACGATCAGGCCCTCGAGGCAGCTGTTGCCGAAGCCCACGTCGTCGATGGCGATGCGGATGCCGGCGGCCTGCAGCTCGCGCACGCGCGGCACCAGGACCGTCGGATCGCCCAGCAGCTGCTGCTCGCTGATCTCCAGGCAGCAGTGGCCATAGTCCGGGTGCACGCGCAGCACGCGCTCGAGCTCGGCGGCCGGCGTCTGCAGCAGCGTGGCGGGCATGATGTTCACGTGGTAGCGGGCGTCGCCGCTGCTGCGGGCCGCCTCGGCGCAGCGGGTCAGGCAGCGCAGGTCGACCGGCACCAGGATGTCCTTCTCCTGGCAGAAGCGGAACAGGTCGTCGGGGCGCTCGAGGGGACCCGCGGGCCCGCGCACCAGCATCTCGCGCGAGACGATGCGGCCGTCGGCCCGGTTGACGATGGGCTGGGCCGCCACGCGGATGTTCTCGCCGCGCAGCAGGGCGCGCAGGGTGTCGGCGTCGGCCTCGGGCGGCAGCATGCGGCCCACGTCGCCCACGACGGCCGCGCGCGCCACGCCGTTGCCGCCGGGGCGCCGCCCCAGCTGCAGCACGAAGTGCACCTTGGCCAGCACGTCGTCGAAGGACAGCGATTCGGGCTCGATGGCGGTCACGCCCAGGCTGGCGGTGGTGGTCAGCACCTGGTCGCCGGCGCGGATCACGTCGCGCGACACGGCCAGCCGGATGCGCTCGGCCACCGCCTCGCCCTCGGCCAGGTCGGCCTCCGGCAGCATGATGATGAAGCGGTCGGTGCCGCAGCGTCCGACCAGGGCGCCCGGCCCCGCGGCGTCGAGGATGCGGCGCGCTGCGCCCACCAGCACCAGGTCCCCCACGCCGTGGCCCAGGTTGGCGTTCAGGTGCGAGAACTCGTCCAGGTCGGCCAGCACCACCACCAGGTCGCGCTCCTCGGCGCGGCAGCGGGCGAGCTCGTCCATCATGGCGCGCTCGAGGCCGCGGCGGTTCAGGAGGTCGGTCAGGGCGTCCATGTGGGTCAGCCAGTCCAGGCGCGCGGTGACCCGGGCCAGCTCGCGGCTGACCTCGACCTCGCGCAGGCACCACAGGAAGGTGCGCACCCACAGCTCGGGGCTCAGGTCGCCCGCGTCCAGGCACTCGAGGGCGCCCGACTTCAGGGCCCGCTCGCGCTCCTTGCCCGAGCGGCCGGCCAGCACCGCCACGACGGGCGTCTCGGGGGCCAGCGCGCCCAGGCGCGCGACGGCGGCGCACTGCTCGGCGTCGGCGGGCCGGGGGCCGACGGCCACCAGGTCGACGTCGGCCACCTCGAGGTAGGCCAGGGCATCCTTCAGGTGGGTGTAGTGGGCGACCCGGAAGCAGGCGCGGCGCGAGCCGCCCAGCAGCGTGCGGACGTGCTCGGCGTACCCGGGGTCATCGTGCAGGAGCAGGAGTCGACGGACCTGGCCGTCGGCGCTCATGGGTGCCAACTGGAATCCCTTCGCAGGCCTGGGCGGCCGCGTCCCTGCGGCCGGATCGCCGGCGCAGCGAACCTACACCCGGCCCCCGGGCCGTGCAAGCGTCAACCCGCCGTCAGGCCAGGTCCCGGATCATGTCCACCACCGGGCTGGCGTCGTTCATCACGTAGAAATGCAGGCACGAGGAGCCGGCGGCGATCAGCCCCTCGACCTGCCGGCGCGCCCAGCGCCGACCGATCTCCTTGACGTGGGCCGGGCTGGCCTGGATCTCGTCCACCAGCTCGTCCGGGATGGTCACGTGGAAGTGCTTGGGCAGGCTGGTCAGCTGCCGCACGTTGTCGATGAGCTTGATGCCCGGGATGATGGGCACGGTGATGCCCGCCTCGCGGCAGCGCGCCGTCCAGTCGAGGAAGGCGGCGTTGTCGAAGAACATCTGGCTGACCACGTAGTGGGCGCCGGCATCGACCTTCGCCTGCAGGTGGCGGATGTCGGTCTTGAGGTTGGGCGCCTCGATGTGCTTCTCGGGGTAGCCGCCCACGCCCACGCAGAACGGGATCGGCCGCGTGTTGTTCAGGTCGTCCAGGAAGCGCCCGCGGCCGAGGTCGGCCAGCTGGGCCACCAGGTCGCGGGCGTGGAGGTTGCGGCTGCGGCCCTGGTCGACGGCCTTGGCGTAGTTGGACTCGTCGCCGCGGATGGCCAGCACGTTGTGGATGCCCAGGTAGTTCAGCTCGATGACCGCGTCCTCGGTCTCCTCGCGCGTGAACCCGGTGCACAGCAGGTGCGGCACCGTGTCGATGCCCCAGCGGTTCTGGATGATGCCGCAGATGCTGATGGTGCCCGGCCGCTTCTTGCGCACGCGGCGCTTGATGGTGCCGTCGGGCAGCTCGTCGTAGACGGCCTCGGCGCTGTGGCTGGTCACGTCGATGAAGGGCGGCTTGAGCGGCGCCACCTGCTCGACGATGTCGATGATGTCGCGCACCGTGCCTCCGCGCAGCGGGGGGATGATCTCGAAGCTGAACAGGGTGCGGTCGGCGCGGTCGAGGTGCTCGGTGACGTGCATCGTTTCCTCCGGGTGCGGGCGGCGGACGCCTAGTCCAGGTTCGGCGCCAGCCAGCGGGCCGCCTCGTCCACGGTGATGCCCGCGCGGCGGGCGTAGTCGGCGACCTGGTCGTGCCCGAGGCGGCCCATGCCGAAGTAGCGGGCCTCCGGGTGCGCGAAGTACCAGCCCGCCACGCTGGCGGCGGGCTCCATGGCGCAGGTCTCGGTCAGGGACGAACCCGTGGCGGCCTCGGCCCCGAGCAGGTCGAAGATGAAGCGCTTGGCCAGGTGATCGGGGCAGGCCGGGTAGCCGGGCGCCGGGCGGATGCCGCGGTAGGTCTCGGCCACCAGCGCGGCGTGGTCCAGCTGCTCGTCGGGGGCGTAGCCCCACCAATGGCGGCGCACCTGCAGGTGCATCCACTCGGCGGCCGCCTCGGCCAGGCGGTCGGCCACGGCCTTGGCCAGGATGGCCGCGTA
>DAOPJF010000078.1:0-9013 GCA_035399525.1 Candidatus Krumholzibacteriia bacterium
GAGCAGCGTCGTCTTGCCGGACCCGGGCGACGACACCAGGTTCAGCGCCAGGATGCCCTTGGCCTCGAACCAGCCCCGGTTGCGCTGGGCCAGCAGGTTGTTCTTCTGCAGCACGTCCACCTCGACCGCGACGGTGCGCGAGCCGGACCCGCGGTCATGATCGTGCTCGTGGTCATGATCATGGTCGTGCGGATGGTCGTGGTGGTGGTGATGGTCGTGGCCATGCCCGTGATGGTGATGATCATGATCATGATCATGATCATGGTGGTGATGGTTGTGGTCGTGGCCTTCGCCGGGCTTGCGGTACGTGACCGCGTCGTCGGGCTGGCTGCAGCCGCAGGTGTCGCACATGGCCGTTCCCTCCGGCGGGCCGGGGCCGCCCGCCCGTCAGTCCACGTTCAGGCAGCGGACGCGCAGCTCGCGCCCCTGCACGATGCGCAGCCCGCCCTCGCACGCGGGGCACAGGGCCACGACGAAGTCCACGTCGGTCTCGCGCTCGCAGCGCGGGCAGAACCCGCGGCCGGGGATCGCGTGGATGATCAGCTCGGCGCCGGCCGCCAGGCCGGTGCGCGCGGCGTCCCAGCAGAATCGCAGCGACTCGACCTCGATGCCCGCCAGGCCGCCCACCTCGACCTCGACCGTGTTGATCCGCGCGGCGCCCGCGGCCCGCGCCTGGTCGACGGCGATGTCGACGATGCTGCAGGCGATGGACATCTCGTGCACGGCGGTCTCCGATCGCAGGTTAGCAGGGCGGGGGGATGCTGCCAAGGGCCCCGCCGCCGATCAGCGCAGCTCCTCGAACACGCCCGCGTCGCGGTTCTTGCGCACGTTGTCCCAGGTGAAGCAGCGCCCGTTCATGGCGATGTACACGCCGTGGGGCAGGCTCTGGGCGAAGGCCAGGGCGCTGCCCAGGTTGAACAGCCCGTCGCTCGAGCCGAAGGCGTAGGGGATCATGGCGCCCGTCAGCACGATGGTGCGGTCGGTGATCTCGGGGCCGAGCAGGCGCGCCGTCTGCTCCATGGTGTCGGTGCCGTGGGTGACGACGATGCGCTCGTGGGGGCACTTGCGGCATTGGGACAGGATGACCTGCCGGTCGTCGTCGTCCATGTCCAGGCTGTCGATCATCATCAGCGTGCGGACTTCGACGTCCAGCAGGCTGCGTCCCAGCTTCAGCATCTCGCGGATGTGCGTGTCCTTGAAGAACAGCTGGCCGGTGCGCTCGTCGTATTCCTTGTCGAAGGTGCCGCCGGTCACGAAGAGGCGGATCATGGTGCTCATGGTTCCTCCGCGGGCCGCATCACGATGACCCGCCGGTCGCCGGCCAGGGCCGGATGTCGAAAGATCTGAAGGGTCAGGGGCCGGTCGCCGTCGATCCCGGCGGCCCGCACCACGCCGTCGTCATCGTCGGCCGGAAGCGGCCGGCCGGCGTCCAGCAGGGCGTCGAAGGCTCCCGGCACGTCGTCGCGGCCCAGGCGGGCGATGACGGCGCCGATGGCCGCGGCATCGACCCGGTCGCGGCCCTGGTTCACCAGCAGGCTCACCACGCGGTCGGTGTCCGACGCGATGTCCGCCCGCAGGCGGTCGCCGATGGCCAGGCTCCGCTCGGGCGCGACTCCCAGCCGGCCCAGCACCGCCCCGTAGGGCTTGCCCACCGGCCCGCCCAGGCCGCCGAACACGGCCTCGAAGTGGTCGAGCAGGGCGTGGTCCCGCAGGGTCTCGCGGGCGCTGTCGGTGGCGTCGCCGGTGGTCACGACCTGCCGGAAATCCTTGCCCAGCAACGGCAGGATGCGTTCGGCCCCGGGCAGGGCGCCGGAGCGGCCGGTCGCCGGGTCGAAGACCAGCAGCGTGCCCGCCATGTCCCAAAGCAGCGCGGAATGGCCGTTTCCAGGCGAAATTGCGCTTTCATAAGGACTTGGCATGACCTTGGCTTTCCGGTTGCGCGCGCGCGCCGACATCGGTTCAATGGCCCCTGGGGGGTCCGGGGACCGCGGCGGCCGGCGCCAGGGGAAGCGCCCGCCCGCGGATCCGCGGCACAAGCATAGGCGATCGCCCCCGATCATCCAACCTCAGGAGGGCTGAGCCATGAAGAGAATGATCCTGGCCGCCGCGCTCGGCGTGGCGCTCCTGGCCTGGACCGGTGCGGCGCTGGCCGGCAGCGATCTCGAGGACGAGCTCATCAAGGTCGGGCAGGACTACGCCATCGGCTACACCTCGCCCCTGGTGCAGGGCTTCGGGCCCAACCAGAACGCCAACCTGTTCCATACGGCGGCGATCCCGCGCACGGGCCTGGTGTTCGGCATCGGCGTCAAGGCGATGGGCACCTACCTGGCCGCCGAGGACCAGACCTTCCGCTCGGTCAAGACCAACGTCGACCTGGGCGAGTACTTCGGCGCCGGCTACGCCGGGCAGACCGGCACCGTCGTCATGGGCGGGCCGACGCTGTTCGGCGACACCGAGACCGACGGCACCATCGTCGGCTACGTCAACGGCGTGCAGGTCGTCAGCCAGAGCACCATCCCCGGCCTGGTCGACACCCGCTGGGTGCCCATGGCCACGCCCGAGGCCTACATCGGCGGCATCGCCGGGTTGAAGGTCATCGTGCGCTACATGCCCGAGATCAACAGCGACGTGGGCAAGGTCAAGTACTGGGGCTTCGGCGGGCAGTGGAACCTGAACTCGCTGGCGCCGACCCTGCCCGTCGACGTCATGATCGGCTACATGTCCCAGAAGTTCGAGGTGGGCACGCTGGTCGAGGCCGACGCCACCTCGCTGCACCTGGGTGTCAGCAAGAGCCTGCCGGCGTTGACCGTGTACGGCGGCTTCGCCAAGGAGAGCTCGTCCATGGACGTGGCCTACGTCGAGGAGTCGAGCGGGGCCTCGGTCGCCTTCTCGGTGGACGGCCGCCAGGAGACGCGCTTCACCCTGGGCGTGACCTTCGACTTCATCGCCAAGCTCAACGTCGAGATGGGCCACGGCGACCTGACCACCTATTCGGCCGGCCTGATGTTCGGCATGTAGGCCGCGGCGACCACGCGAACGAAAGGAACCGACCATGACCACGATGAACCGGAGCCTGGCTGCCCTGCTCGCCCTGGCTGCGCTGCTGGGCCTGCTGGCGGGCTGCGAAAGCGACAGCGTCGCGCCCCACGACGCCATCCCGGCCGTGACGGCCGACGACGCCGCGTACCAGGCGGGCGTGGTGGCCTACGCCGTCGGCCGCGTGGGTCCCTACGCGGTGGATGCGCCGGCCAAGGCGACCCACACCTTCACGGGCGAGTTCGGCCTGACCGGCACGGTCTTCGTCGAGTTCGCCGGCGGACAGTCGCACATGTACACGGCCGAGGGCGCGCCCCTGGTCTACACCACCGAGCTCGGCGGCCAGACCATGTTCGACATCGACCTGATGGGCACCGTGAACGTGCAGGCGCAGACCGTCACCCTGGTCGAGGGCAGCGGCGGCACCGTCACCTCGGGCGACTACGTGGTGGCCTTCACCACCACCGGCCTGGTGCTGGGGATGGGCTATCCCGACGGCGTGCTGATGGTCACCGCCGGCAGCCACAGCGGCGTCGTCACCTTCGACGGCACCAACGTGGCGACCATCGTCGTCGACGACAACGGCCAGACCTGGACCGTGAACCTCGACACCGGGGCCGTGACGCGGCCGTCGTAGGGCGCGCCCGCACCGATGGAACAAAACGAGGCGGAGCCCCGGAGGGCTCCGCCTTTTCACTCCGCTGGACCACGAACGCCGCTGCCCGGATGCGACGTTGCCGGCGACGGACACGGTCCGAGGACCGCGAGTCGCTGTCCGCTCCGGCATCTGGCCCGACACGACCTTGCGCTGCCCATGTCCAGGGGCCAGGGTGCCGTGTCCGGACAGGTCCGGGATCGTGGGGCTCCGCTTCCGCTCTGCCACGTTCCGTGTGTCACGTCCGGTGCTCGCCGGACGGAACGGTTCCCACGTGGCGCAAGGATGGGACAGCGGCCCCCGCGCGGCAACGACTATTTCGCGCGGCGCAGCGTCGGACCGCCGTCGCGCAGCAGCAGCGCCGTGAACACCAGCGCCGTGGCCGTCACGAACCGGGGCGTCACCGCCTCGCCCCGCAGCGCCACGCCCAGGGCGGCGGCGATGACCGGCTGCAGGAAGATGTACAGCGCCAGCCGCGTCGCGACCACGCGCTTGACCGCCCACATGTTCAGGAAATAGGTGGCCACGGTCGCGCCCACCACCGCATAGGCCATGGCCGTCCACAGGCCGGCGTCGAAGGCGGCCGGGTCGATGCCGCCCAGGCTGCGCCCGCCCCAGGCCAGCATGCCCAGCGCGCCGAAGAAGAACACCACCGCCGTGGCGGCCAGGGGGTCATTGCGCGCCATCAATCGCCGCGACAGCACCAGGTAAACGGCGAAGCTGGCGGCGTTGGCCAGGGTCAGCAGGTCGCCCGCCAGGGTGGCCGAGTCGAAGCGGAATCGATCCGCCTGCAGCAGCACCGCCACGCCCGCCAGGCCGGCGATGAGCCCCAGCCCCTTGCGCACGGTCAGCGTCTCCTGGCGGGCCAGCACCGAGAAGACCAGGACGAACGTGGGGATCTGCGCACACAGCAGGGCCGAGTGGCCCACCGTGGTGCGGGCCAGGCCCTCCAGGAACAGGCCCTGGTTGAGCACGACGCCGAATTGGGCGGCGATGGCCAGGATGAACACATCGCGGCGCGGGGGCAGGCGGCGCCGGCCCGCCAGGGCGATGACCGCGACGATGGCGAACGCCGCGCTGCTGCGCAGCACCGCCCAGGCCGCCGGCGGCAGGACCGAGACGATGTCCTTGGAGACGAGGTAGTTGATGCCGAACAGCACCTGCACCGCCAGCAGCGAGGCACGCACGAGGGCAGGACGGGTTTCGGGAGCGTCGGTCATGGCCTCCTCGGCGCGGCGGCGGGACGGCGCCAACGATAAGCGGCGACCCTCCGCGGCGGGAGCGGAATCTCGCGAACGGCGTTTGGATTCGGCCGCGATTGACGCTACACTGGCGGCGCCGGCGCCGCGAGGGCGCGGGCCACGATCCCGAGGATGGGCCGATGAAGCTGCTGACCACGCTAGCCGTCCTGCTCGCCGCTGCCCCCGCCGCCGCCGGGCCCGCGATTCCCACCTCGCCGCCCGCGCGCCACGACCGGCCGGCCAGCGAGGTGGTCATCGAGGCGGGCATGGGCGCGCCGCTGGGCGACCTGGGCGCCCACTTCGAGACCGAGCCCCTGGGCTTCGGCGCGGGCAGCGGCCTGGAACTGGGCTTCCGCTGGCGCTGGTACGTCAACCGCTCGCTGTCGCTGTCACCGTCGTTCCACTTCACCGACTTCCACGGCTTCTCGGGACGCGATCCCGACTTCGGCGACTACCGCATCGATTGCTCGACCTACCGGTACACCCTCGAGCTGATGTGGCGCACGGCGCCGCCCGACGCCTCCCTGCGGCCGTTCGTGGCCGTGGGCGCGGGCCTGTTCCGCAACCGCGTGACGGGCTACACCAAGACCTTCGAACTGGCGTTCGACGAGTCGGTCAACACGCTGGGGCTGACCGCGCGCGCCGGCTTCGCGGTGTCCGAGCTCGAATTCAGCGTCGCCTACCACCTGAACCGCTTCAGCACGTGGCGCTACTTCGACACCGGCGAGGACCAGGCCTACGACTGGGACGTCATCGTCCTGCGCGGCGCCTGGGTGCTGCCTTTCGGCGACTGATGCCCGACCCGCCGCACGTGAACGACCGCCGGCCTGCATGGCCGGCGGTCGTTCTGCCGTCGGGATCGTTCGCGGGGACTAGAAGACGATCGGCTTGCCCGGCTGGCCCGGCGAACCCGGGTCCGGGGTGTAGGGGTCGCTGGGGTCCGAGTAGACGCCCTGGCGGCCGAGGGCGTCGACACCCGCCACGCGCACGCGGTGGCTGACGCCGACCTCGGCGGTCAGGGTGTAGGTGTTGGTCGCTACGCTGGCCACTTGCGTCCAGGCGCCGCCGTCCACCGAGTGCTCGACGATGTAGTGGTCGACGGCCGCGCCGGTCGTCGGAGCCGTCCACTGGTAAGCCACATCCATGGTCGTCTGGGCCTGGGCGGCGCCGGCCGCCAGGCTGATCCCGAGAACCAGGAGGGTGATGCGGAGGATGGGGGAAATCCTGTTCATGGTCTCCGGCTTTCGCTGCACCCGCTCGGCGGGTCGTTCCTTCGGCTTCCGGCCCCCGGGCAGGGCCCGCTGGCTTCCGTCGGGCTTCCCTAGGCAATCGGGGTGCCGCGCCGGGACGGATCGTGCGGTCTAAGGGAAACCCGTTGTGTACGCAAGGTCTCGCCGTGCCCGTCCGTGACCGGACCCGGCAGGAGATGCCGGATCCGCGAGGTCCGGCCTTGCAGGCTGCACGCGGCGCCCCGTTCCGGCGGTGTAGACTGCAACGCCAGGCCGCGGCACGTTGCACGAGGCACGATCGGGACGCCGGCGCCGCGGCCGGGCGTTCCGGGAAACAACCCGGGATCGCCGGCAATCCGCCCCTTGTCGCCCGGGTCGGCTTGCGCCACATTGGGGCGTTCCCGGGGGCGGGGCCGGGCCCCGGCCGGCCGCGCCCCGACCTGGCCGACCCGATCCGCCCGACCCGCCCACGGCGGCCCAAGGAGACCGGATGAACAAGCAAGTGCACGAGCTCTGGCCCGAGCTCGACTGGATCCAGGACACGGCCCTGCGCGAGGCGACGGCCCGCACGTGGGAGCTGGCCCTCGAGCGCAGCCCCCTGTCGGCCGAGGACCTGCAGACCATCCCGTTCACCCTGCTGGTGCCCGGCCTGAAGGTCAGCTTCATGGCCCACAAGCGCTGCGTGGTCCACGTGGCCCGCGACGCGGCCGTGAAGATGAACGCGTTCTTCGGCGCCGACCTGCCGGTGGACCTGGACGTGACCATCGCCGGGGCCATCCTGGCGGACGTGGGCAAGCTGCTCGAGTACGAGATCAAGGACGGCAAGAGCGGCACCAGCGCCATGGGGCGGTACGTGCGGCATCCTTTCAGCGGGGTGGGCCTGGCCATGGAGGCCGGCGTGCCGCCCGAGGTGCTGCACATCATCGCGGCGCACGCGGGCGAGGGCGACATGGTCAAGCGCTCGACCGAGGCCTACGTGGTGCACCACGCCGACTTCATGACCTTCCTGCCCTTCAAGAAGTAGGGGCGGAAAAATCCCTTTGCCGCGGGGCCGATCCGGTGTATCTAGGGGGTCCCGAGACGATGAGCGGCGGCGGCCCCCGGCGGGGGCGCCCCCACACGACGCCAGGAGGATCAGCGATGGCTGACAATACCGACAAGGTCGCAGGGAACGTCGACGGTTCCTTCTACGTGGACAGCAACTGCATCGACTGCGATCTGTGCCGCCAGACCGCTCCGGAGAACTTCACCCGGAACGAGGACGAGGGCTTCACCTACGTGTCGAAGCAGCCCGAGAACGAGGACGAGGAGCAGGCCTGCCGCGACGCCATGGAAGAGTGCCCGACCGAGGCCATCGGCGACGACGGTTAGCGGCCGACCGCGACCACAGGAAACCGCACACCGGCCCCCCTGCTGGCGGGGCCGGTGTTTTTGTGGAAACTTGTGGACGGTTGCCCGGTTTGAAGGCCCCGTACGACATCCATCGCCGGCCCCCCGGGGCCGGCGTTGTCCCCTGACCGGAGGATGAACCCCATGTTTTCCCTTCGCTTCGCCCGCGGCGGCCTGGTGCTGGCGGCGGCCCTGCTGGTCCTGGTTGCGGCGCCCGGGGCCGCCCCGGCGCAGATGGTGCAGAACGAGCTGCGCAGCTACGCCGACGTGGCCGAGACCGCGAGCCCCGCGGTCGTGAACATCTCCTCGGACAAGGTCGTCGACACCGCGGCGAACCATCCGTTCATGAACGATCCCTTCTTCCGCCGCTTCTTCGAGATGCCCAACGACGAGAACCACGGCGGCGGCTCCGGCGGCAACGAGCGCGTCGAGCGGTCGCTGGGCTCGGGCGTGGTGATCTCGGCCGACGGCTACATCATCACCAACAACCACGTGGTCGAGAACGCCGACAAGGTGAAGGTCACCTTCGAGGGCGACCGCGAGTACGACGCCGAGATCGTCGGCACCGACCCCCACACCGACGTGGCGCTGCTGAAGATCGACGCCAAGGGCCTGCCCTTCATCAAGGTGGCCGACAGCGACGCCCTGCGCGTGGGCGACCAGGTCATGGCCATCGGCAACCCCTTCGGCGTGGGCCAGACCGTGACCCTGGGCATCGTCAGCGCCCTGGGCCGCTCGATCGGGCTGATCGACTACGAGGACCTGATCCAGACCGACGCCTCCATCAACCCCGGCAACAGCGGCGGCGCCCTGGTGAACATGAAGGGCGAGCTGGTGGGCATGAACTCGGCCATCCTCAGCCGCAGCGGCGGTGCCGAGGGCATCGGGTTCGCCATCCCCAGCAACATGGCGACGCGCATCGCCCAGTCGCTGAAGACCGACGGCTCGGTGGTGCGGGCGTACCTGGGCGTGCTGCCCCAGGAGGTCGACCAGAACATGGCCGACTACTACGGCATGCAGAAGCCCCGGGGCGTCATCGTCACCCAGGTGAACGCCGACACGCCGGCCGAGAAGGCGGGCGTGAAGGAGGGCGACATCATCCTGGCGGTGGACGGCACCGAGATCCGCAATCCCAACATGCTGCGCAACGTGATCAGCATGTCCGACGTGGGCCACAAGGCGAAGCTCACGCTGCTGCGCGACGGCAAGGAGAAGGCCCTGGACGTGACCCTCGAGAAGTTCCCCGAGGACACCCGGGTCGCCCGCGCCAACCCGCACGGCGGGGGCAGCGAGGACACCTCGCTCGCGGGCGTGACGGTGCGCGAACTGAGCGACCGGGCCCGCTCGATGGCCAGCATCCCGGACAACGTCAGCGGCCTGCTGGTGATGTCGGTCGAGCCGACCTCCAACGCCGCTCGCGAGGGCCTCAGGCAGGGCGACGTCATCCAGGAGGTGTCGCGCCG
>DAOPJF010000079.1:0-8965 GCA_035399525.1 Candidatus Krumholzibacteriia bacterium
GCCAGGACGCCGGCCATCGGGTATCGCTTCATCGCTTCGTCCTTCCTTGTTCGGCGCGGTCGGCCCGGCTGACGTCGGCCGGATCCGGCTGCGCGCTCCTGTCGCTCGTCGGAGTCTCGCTGGTGCCCGGGTCGAGGATCAGCACGGGCACCGCATCGGGCAGCGCACGCAGCGGGGCCTGGTCGCGGCCGAACGCCAGGGTGCGCTGGAAGGTCTGGCGGGCGATCACGATCTCCCGCCGCGGGGCGCGGCGCACCAGGCCGGTGCGGTCGCGCCACGTGAGCTCGCAGGTGTAGACGTCCACGTCCACGGGACGCCCGTCGGTGTCGGTCCAGTCCCAGCCGATGGCCGCCGGCGGCGTCGACACGCCCGCCCAGGCCCGCACCGGCTGGCCGTCCGAATCGCGGATCTCCAGGGTCCAGCCGTTGATCTCGCCGGCGTCGCCCAGGGCCAGGATGCGCAGCGGGATGGCCGCGAACTGCCGCAGCGTCACTTCCTCGACCGCCGGGATGGCCGCGCTGCCCACGGGCGCGTTCATCACCGCGCGCAGCCGCGGGTCGGCCACCGGTTCGAGGGTGCGGATCTCGACGCCGCGCAGCGAGTCGCCCGCCACCCTGGCCGCCAGGAAGCGCGCGCGCTCCAGCTGATCGGGCTCGGCGGCGATGACCAGGTCCCGGCCGCCGCCGACCCGGTTCTGCAACTCGGCCACGCCCTCCTGGTAGGCCTCGCTGTACACGCCGCGGCCGCGGGCCTCGGGCAGCGCACCGTCCAGCGGGACGGCGCCCACGTCCCAGGCCACGCGCTCGCTCCAGGTGCTGTCCATCACGCCGATGCGCCAGCGCGGCAGCCGCCGCACGCGCGCCATGTCCACGTCGCTGTCGAAGGTGCGCACCAATCGCTTCACGCGGATCAGCGCGGTGTCGGCCGCCGCCAGCTGCAGCTGCGGCCCGCCCAATGTCGGCGCCGGCAGGGGCGCCGCGGCGGGCGTCGGGAAGTGCGGCGCCACGGCGGCCGCGGCCGGCGCCGCGTAGGGCGCGTCCGCGACGCTGTGGTGCCGGTAGACGGAGGTCAGCGGCTCGCGCCCCGGCGCGTGCAGGCACACGACGATGCCGTGCGATCCGCTGCTGGCCGAGGCCAAGTCGCTGCGCGATTCGGTGAACGTGTACTCGACCCACACCCGCTCGGTGGCCGCGATGCGCGCGCCCACCGCCCAGCGGTCGGTGTCGAACCGCGCCAGCAGGCCGTGCTCGCCCAGCACCGACCAGCGGCCGCCCGCCGACCAGCGCGTGCGCCAGCGGTCGTCGGCCAGGCCCACGCTCAGCTGGCCGCGCGCGCTCTCCCACGCCACGCCCGCGCGCACGGTGGCCGACAGGGTCACCGCGTCGTCGCCGTCCAGCGAGATGTTGGGCTCGTGCGGGTTCTCGAGCACGAAGCCCGCCGTCACACCCTGCCAGGGCAGGCTGTAGCTGGCGCCCAGGGCCAGGGTCGGCACCGTCCTGGCCAGCGAGCCCGCCAGCAGCGGATCGTCGGCCGCGCCGTAGCTCAGGTCGAAGCGGTCGCGGTTGAACGCCCGCTGCTCGAGGCCCGCGCGCACGCCCAGCGACAGGCCCGCCAGCACGTGGCGGCCATAGCCCGCGCTGAACGCGCGGTCGGCCCAGAGCGGCGTCTCGAGCCAGCTCGCGCCGGCGGTCAGGCCGCCGAACGCCTGGCGTCCGCCCCACATCACCGCGCCGGTGTTCAGGTCGGCGGCGCCGGGCAACAGGCCCCAGTGCAGCACCTGGAACCCGGCCGCCGCCTGCGGGCGCACCAGCGGCGCCAGCGCCGGGTTCAGGGTGAAGGTGAACGGATCGGCCAGGTCGGCCGGGTTGGCATCGGCCCCCAGCCGTGGCGTCGTGTCGGCGCGCGCGCCGCCCCGGGGCAGCGCCAGCAGCCCGAGCACCAACAGCAGCCATGCCGTGCGGCGCGCCCTCATCGGATCACCCCGCACACGCCCTTGCCCACCTCGCGGCCGCCGTCGTCGATCACGTACAGGTAGCTGCCCGGCGGCACCAGGCGGCCGCTCTTGTCGCTGCCGTCCCACCACAGGTTGCGCAGCGGGTCCATGGCCGACGACTCGTACACCAGCGCGCCCGACAGCTCGTACACGCGCAGGCGCGGCGCGCCCACGTCCTGGTTGTTCATGTGGAACAGGATGCGGTCGTTCAGCCCGTCGCCGTTGGGCGTGGCCACGTTGGGGCTGACCACCAGCGCGCCCGGATGCACCGGGAAGCACTGCACCAGCGTGTTGTTGGCCGGATCGAGGTCGCGCCCGTCGAGGATGGCCACGTGCGCGCAGAACCGGCCCGGCATCTGCGGCTCGTACAGGATCTGCGGCACGGTGTACGACGCGCCCGGGGCCAGCGAGCCCACGCGCATCGAGCGTCCGCCGACCCTCAGGTCGTCGCCGTCGGTCAGCCACACGGCGATCTCGAACGAACCCATGGGCGCCGAGCCCACGTTGCGCACCGAGCCCGTGAAGCGCACCGACTGGCCGATCTCGGCCGACGCGGGCACGCCCTGCAGCGACACCATGAGATCCGGGCCGTCCCAGCGCACGTACAGGGGCACGGCGACGGTGGTCGACTCGGGGTCGGCCGTCGCGGTCTCGAAGGCGCGCGCCACCAGCGGCCCGAACAGCGCGCACGCGCTGGTGACGACGGTGCCCACCGGCGGCGCCGCGCTCAGCTGCACCTCGGCGTCGGACACGCGCACCACGGTGACGAACGACGGCAGGTTCGCCGCCTCCAGCCGCAGGGCGTCGCCCTCGGCGTCGTCGGCGCGCACGGTCACGCTCACGCCGCCGCCCTCGCGCACGCCCATGGCCGCCAGCTGTCCGCCGTCGATGGTGTTCCAGGTCTGCTGCGGGTCGCAGGGTTCCAGGGTCGGATCGGCCGGGTTCAGCACCAGGTTGCTGAACGTGATCACCGGCGCCGCATTGGCCGCCAGGCGCGCGCCCGCGGTGAAGCAGTTGTCCACCGGGTCGTACTCGTACGCCATGCCCTCGGCCGGCGCCGCGCACACGCCCACGGGGAAGCTCAGGTTGTCGCCGCAGGGCGTGATGGTGAATGTGACGGTGTCCAGGCGGTCCTCGGCCAGGTCGTGCACCACCGCGGCCGCCGGCGCCACGCCGCAGGCTCCGGCGCCGCCGTCCAGGGTGATGACCGCGCCGGGCGCATCGGTGCGCCGCACCGTGACGATGGCCTGCGCCAGGAACGGCCGTCCCTCGCGCAGCACCGCGTCGCCGGGCAGCGGCAACAGCTGCACGTCCAGCACCGCCAGGTCGGGCCGCAGCAGCCGCACCAGGGTGGCGGCCGCCTGCTGGTCCAGCACCGCGCCGGCGAAGCACACCAACGGATCCACGGGCTCGACGGTCCAGGCCAACGAGGCCGCCACGGCCAGGGTGTCGACCCCCGCCGGCAGCAGCCCTTCGTGGGGTTGGGCCCGGACCGTCCAGGCCGCGGTCGCACCGGGCAACAGCCGCACGGTGGCCAGCGGATCGACGCTCCACGGCGCATCGGGCGCCGCGGGCGGCGTCACGTCCACGGCGAAGTCGCCGGTGTTGGTCAGGGTCACGGTGGTGTCGGCCACCACGCCCGCCTCGGCGGTCACATAGCCGAGGTCGAACGCGCCGCCGGCCGTCGTGTAGCCTGTGCCGTTCCAGGTCAAGAGGCCGGGGCCGGCCGGTCCGGCCGTCAGGCCGAACACGCCGCCCGATCCGGCCAGCGTCAGGCCGCAGATGAGGGTCGAGTCGCCGCCGTCGGCGGCCGCGCCCGCCCAGGTCAGGCGCACGGTCAGCACCGCGGCGTAGTCCTGGCGGTCGGCGGGCAGGAAGCCCAGCTGCAGCGACGCCGAGGCCAGGTCGGCCGCACAGCCCGCGCCGAACCAGCCCGTGGGCTGGTCGACGACGCGGAACACGCCCGCCGCGTCGGCGATGGTCACCGACGCGATGCGCGCCGGCCGCGAGCCCGGGTTGGTGAACGTGACCTCGCCGAACACCTCGCCGCAGCCCAGCTCGTGGGCGCCGAAGTCGAACACGTCGCCGCACACGATGCCCACCGGCTCGGGCGGCGCCTGCACCAGCCCGCCCGGGGTGGACAGCACCACCAGGCGGCCGGCCGCCGGCTGCACCACCACCACGTCGCCGTCGCCGTCGTAGTCGATGTCGCCGACGTTCACCGCCGCCACGCCGCCGCCCGTAGACACGGTTTGCACGGCCGCACCGGCCGCGAGCGGACGCGCCACCAGGTCGCCGGTCACGGGGTCGGCGTACCAGATTTCCGGCACCGACGCATCGCCGCCGCTGTTCAACAGAAGATGGCCCGCCTGCACGGCGCCCGCGCCGGCGTCGAGCCCCGGCCCCGTCAGGCAGCCGATCGAAGCCCCCGGCAGCATCCCGTCATAGTTCACCGGGCACAGGTTCGCGTCGCCGCGGTCGGGCAGGGCCACCAGCAGCTGCGGCAGCGGCGCCGCATCCGACGCCTCGACCGTGCGCCCGAACACCAGCCCCCGCGGGAACACCTCGCGGTCGGCCAGCACGCCGGCCGCGGCGAACGTGCCGTCGCCCCGGCCCGCCGCCAGCTGCACCGCGTAGCGGCCGCCCACCTCGAAGTCGGCGGTCCAGGCCAGGTCCAGGTTGCCGTCCTGGTCCAGGTCGGCCAGCGTCGCCAGCACCGCCCAGGGCAGGGCCTTCGCGGCATCGGCAACAGAAGAAGCGATCGTCACCGGCGGCTGCGCCGTCAGCAGGCCCGCGCCGTCGTTCAGCAGCACCACGTACGCCGCGCCGGACAGGCCGATCACGACCACGTCCTGGTCGCCGTCGCCGTCCACGTCGCCCGCGACGAGGCCGCGGCCCGTGAAGCCGGCAGGCAGCGCAATCCAGGCGGCCGCGCCACCGGCCGGACTGGCCTGCGCTCCCGGCGCATGCCACACCTGCAGTCCGGCCAGGCCCAGCAGCACCAGGTCGCGCCGCGCGTCGTCGTCCAGGTCGGCCGCCAAGAGCGCGACGGGATTGTCGATGGTCACCACGGCGGGCGAGCGCGGCTGCCACACCGTGCCCGTGGCCGGATCGCCGCCCTGGGTCACCAGCGCCAGGTAGGGCACGCCCGCCACCTGGGCCAGCAGCACGCCGTCGGTATCGAGGTCGCCGTCCAGGTCGGCCCAGGCGGCGTCCAGGTGCTCGAAGCCGCCGGCCAGGGCGCCGGTCAAGGCCACGGTCTCGGACTGCAGCGCCGACGCCGACGCGGCCCGCATGGCCTCGTCGGGCGCGATGCGGCAGGTGCCCACGCGCCCCGCGCCCACCGGCACGCCGCCGCGGGTCAGCGAGCCCTTCAGCGTCACGGTCACGGTCTCGCCGGGCACGAAGGGCACCAGCGGCGAGAACGTGAGCGTGTCGCCGGCGGCCGACACGTGCAGGGTGCCGTCGGTGCGCAGGCCCGTCACCGAGCCGCGCACCACCAGCGCGTCGTCGGTCGCGCCCAGCACGCCGGGATCGAGCACCACGCCGAACGGACCGCAGCCCGAGGCGTTCAGCGAGCCGTTGGCCGGCAGCATCGCCCGCACGGGCGCCTGCGCCCGCGCCGCACCGCCGGCCACGAGCGCGATCATCACCACGACGATGCCGAGGATGTGCCGCATCACGGACGCCTCCCCGCCGCCGCCAGCTCGGGCAGCAGCCCGGCCTGGTTCACCATGTCCTGGGCCTCGGCGTCGCCGGGCGCCAGCACCAGCGCCGCGCGGGCGTGGCGTTCGAACTCGGCGATGCGGCCGGCGCCGAACGCCGCCCGCGCCTGGCGCTTGTGCAGCGCGGCGGTCTCGCCGCCCCACTGCTCGGCCGAGGCGTACCACGGGATCGCGTCGTTCCAGCGCGAGTTGCTCATCAGCACGTCGCCCAGGGCGATGGCGGTCGTCGCATCGACGGCGCGGTCGCCGCTGGGCGGATCGAGCAGCAGACGCAGGTCGTGCGCCGCCGCATCCCACTGCCCGCGCGCCGCCAGGCACGAGGCGCGCACGCGCCGCGCGCGCCGCACCACGTCGGGCGCCGCGCGCCGCACGGGCTGCAGCAGGCGGTCGGCCACCAGCACGGCGTCGTCGGTGCGGCCGGCGGCGTGCAGCCGCACCAGCCACGCCTCGAGCCAGGCGTCGTCCAGGTCGGGGTGCTCCAGCGCCGCGGTCACGGCGGCCTCGCCGCGCGCGGCATCCAAGGCCACGGCCCGCGTCCGCAGCGCCGCCACGTCGGCGGCACCCGGACGCACGGCCTCGGCGGCGCCGAATGCCGCCAGCGCGCCAGCCTGGTCGCCGGCGGCCCACGCGGCCAGCGCCGCGTTCACGAAGCGCACCTGCGCGGACTGTCGGTTGGCCGCCATCACGTCGCGGTGGTGCGCGTCGAGCAGGCCCTGGGTCCGGTCGTACCAGCGGCCCATGGCCGCGTCGTCGCCGGCGGCGCGCGCCAGCTCGCCCAGCGCGAAGGCGCCCATGGGGAAGACAGGATCGACGGCCAGCCCGGCGGCCACGCGCGCGCGCGCGTCGGCGGTCACGCCGCCGCCCAGCGCATGCTCGAGCCAGCGGTCGACGGCCGCGGTGCGGTCGGCGGCCGTCAGCGCGGCCACGCCCGCGGGCGTCGGCCCGTGCGCCATGACCGCGGCCTCGTGACGGCGCAGCACGGTGTCGTCGTGGTGGGCATCGACCGTCAGCGCCACGGTGCACAGCCGCTCGGCGTCGGCCCAATGGCCCGCGGCGAACGCGGCGTCGGCCTCTTCGGCCCAGCGCTTCCAGTGGCGCGAGCGCACGGCCTCGACGTCGGGCGCGAACCCGGGGTCGCGCTCGAGGCAGGTGGCGAACCACGTGGTCATGGCGGCGTAGTCGCCGGCCTCGGCCTGCAGCGAGCCCAGGGTGAAGGCGCGCCAGGCGGTGGGCTCGGTGCGGTCCTCGGCCTGAAGGCGCGCGACGGCGTCGGCCCGGTCCACCAGGTCCAGGGACAGCAGCTCGGCGGTGCGGTCCTCCCGCACGGCGCAGCCGCCGGCCAGGGCCACCCAGCAGGCCATCCCCACGACCGCACCCGCCCGGCTCAGGAAGCTGGGCATGACCGGCCAGAAACTTGTCCCTTGGGCCCGGCCGCAGCGCCGGGGCGGATCGCCCGGCCCGCGGCCGAAGGCACGTATGTACCGCAAAGGATGCACGGTTCCGTCATTTCCGGTTGCGTCCCGTGGGGCGGGACGGGGCCTTGGACTCCGTTCGCAGGGCTACGGACTGCATGATCCGTTCCCCGTCACCGGGGCCCAAAACGGAGCGGCACATACGGAAAACGCCGTATCAGGATGATGGTGATGGTCGGGATGCGAAGTGTGGAAAGGTCAAAAAACTAAAGATTTTCGGGGGTGATGACGATCCCTTTTCGCAGGTGGAGTCGGGGCCGACCGCGGCGCTTCCCGGGGCCCCGAGCCGGCATCGTCGGATCGCGAGCATCCGTCCCTGGGGGTTTCCGGATCATGCCAAGCACCACGACGTTCGCAGCCTGCCCCGGGTGCCAGACCTGCTGGTCGAGCCCCCGCGCCTTCCTGGACGCCGCCGCCTTCGAGCTGGTCGGCTTCAGCGCCAACCCCGAGCACCCGTCCGAGGGCCGCGTGCACTTCGTCCACGCCGACGACGACTGCGGCGCCCCCTTCACCCTGCCGGTGGGCCTGTTCCTGCCCTGGATGCACGCGCCGCGTTCGGCGGAGTCGCTCTACGGCACCAACGCCTGCCCCGGCCTCTGCGACACCACGTTCTGCCTCGAGCCCTGCGACGCCGACTGCGTGCTGGCCGCCGTGCGCGAGGTGCTGGGCACGCTCGACGCCGCGGCCGAGGCGCGCATCCGCATGATGGCGGCGTCGGACCACGGGTAGCCAGCGGCCGCGCGCCGGCGCGAGCGAACGAGAAGGCCCCGGGACGCCGCAAGGGCACCCCGGGGCCTTCGACTGTCCGATGCGCGCCGGCCCCTAGTGCCTGCGCACCCCGCTGCCGGCGGCGTCGAGCCGGGCCTGCGCCCGGTCCTTCGCCAGCCGCGCGCGCTCGCGGTCGATGTCCATCTGCATGGACGTCAGCCGCTCCCGCGCCCGCTCGAGCGCCTTGCGCGCCCGGTCGACGTCGATCTCGCCGGAGATCTCGCAGGTGTCGGTCATCAGGTTGACCACGTTGTCCGAGATCTCGACGAACCCGGTGCCCACGGCCAGCATCTTCTCGTTGCCGGCGTCGTCCAGGCGCAGGGTCACCACGCCGGGCTTCACCGCGGCCACCAGCGGCGCGTGGTCGGCCCACACGCCCAGGTAGCCGGCCAGGCCGGGCAGCGTGGCCGCGACCACGTCGCCTTCCCAGGCCTTGGCGTCGGGCGTCGTGATGACGACCTTGAACTGCTTGGCCATGGTCTAACCTTCCGCCTGCAGCTTCTCGTAGTTCTCGAGCACTTCCTCGATGGCGCCGCACATGTAGAAGCACTGCTCGGGGATGTGGTCGTACTCGCCGGCCACCAGGCCCTTGAACGAGCGGATGGTGTCCTCGAGCTTGACGTAGCGGCCGGCCTTGCCGGTGAACGTCTCGGCCACGAAGAACGGCTGCGACAGGAACTTCTGGATCTTGCGCGCGCGCGCCACGATCACCTTGTCCTCGTCCGACAGCTCGTCCATGCCCAGGATGGCGATGATGTCCTGCAGGTCCTTGTAGCGCTGCAGGATCGTCTGCACCTGGCGGGCCAGGTTGTAGTGCTCGTCGCCCAGGATGCCCGGGGTCAGGATGCGGCTGGTCGAGTCCAGAGGATCGACGGCCGGGTAGATGCCCAGCTCGGCGATCTGGCGCGACAGCACGGTGGTGGCGTCCAGGTGCGAGAACGCGGTGGCCGGCGCCGGGTCGGTCAGGTCGTCGGCGGGCACGTAGATGGCCTGCACCGAGGTGATCG